>JAHJOS010000299.1 GCA_018820005.1 Alphaproteobacteria bacterium
CAATCTGCCTGATGGCCGTGAGGACATCGATATTGCGGTGCGTGACGGGCGCGTCGCAGCAGTCGAGCCCGGCATCCTCGGCAGCGCCCAGACCGAGATCGACGCGACCGGCCGCCTGGTGACGCCACCCTTTGTCGATCCGCATTTTCATATGGATGCAACGCTCTCCCTTGGCCTGCCCCGCATGAACACCTCGGGCACGCTGCTCGAAGGCATTGCGCTCTGGGGTGAATTACGCCCGACCCTGACAAAGGAGGCGCTGATCGACCGCGCGCTGCGTTATTGTGACCTGGCCGTGTCGCAGGGCCTGCTCGCCGTACGCAGCCATATCGACACCAGCGATCCGCGTCTCGTCACGGCTGAGGCCCTGCTGGAAGTGCGCGACATCGTGGCCCCCTATCTGACGCTGCAGCTGGTGGCCTTTCCGCAGGACGGCTATTACCGCGCTGCCGATGGCGTCGCCTCGCTATCCCGTGCGCTGGATATGGGCCTCGATGTGGTGGGGGGCATTCCCCATTTTGAACGTACCATGGCCGATGGCGCCGCCTCGGTGGAGGCGCTCTGCCGTATAGCGGCCGATCGCGGCCTGCCGGTCGACATGCACTGCGACGAAACCGACGACCCGCTGTCCCGCCATGTGGAAACACTGGCGGCCCAGACGCTGCGCTTCGGCCTGGAAGGCCGCGTCGTCGGATCGCATCTGACCTCGATGCATTCGATGGACAATTACTATGTGTCCAAGCTTATCCCCCTGATGGCGGAGGCCCGGCTGCACGCGGTCGCCAATCCGCTGATCAACATCATGTTGCAGGGCCGGCACGACAGCTATCCCAAGCGGCGCGGCATGACGCGTGTGCCCGAACTGATCGCGGCCGGCATCAACGTCGGCTTCGGCCATGACTGCGTGATGGACCCCTGGTATTCCATGGGCTCGGGCGACATGCTCGAAGTGGGCCACATGGCTATTCACGTCGCCCAGATGGGCTCGATCGCCGACAAGCGGAAAATCTTTGACATCCTCACCTATGGCAATGCCCGCGCCATGGGGCTGGAGGGTTATGGTCTTGACGTCGGTTGCCATGCAGATCTGGTCATCCTGCAGGCCCGCGACGCCGTCGAAGCCCTGCGGCTCAAGGCCAATCGGTTGACCGTGATCCGCCGCGGCAAGGTCATCGCCGAGACGCCCGTCCGCGTCACCGCGCTCAAGCTCGACGGTCGGCCAGATCATGACGACGCGGCGGCCTATGCTCCCACGCCCCAAAATTGATGCGGAAATGAGCACGCGGCCCGCTTGACATAAAATTGGGCAGGCATTCACTGTCATTGTACCAATTGGTCAAAAATCGGGACAGGGAAATGGCAAACAGTTTCAACATGTCGCGCCGCACGGTGCTCGCCAGCGGCCTCGCGCTGAGCGCTGCAGCACTGGTGCCTTCGGCACGCGCGCAGTCGCTCATCAAGGTGGCGGGCATCCACGCCTCGCCGGTCGAAAACGCCTGGAATTCATGCCTGCACGCAGCCATGCTCGATGCCGCCAAGGAAGGCATCATCGAATATGTGTTCTCCGAAGGTGTCTCGGGGACCGACTATGCCCGCGCCATGCGTGAATATGCCGAACAGGGCAACCAGCTGATCGTCGGCGAATCCTACGCCGTGGAAGCTGAAGCCCGCCAGGTGGCCGCCGACTATCCCGACACCGCCTTCCTGATGGGCTCGAGCGGGGAACCGGCAGGCGACAATTTCGGCACCTTCGGCACCTGGAACCATGAAGCGGCCTACCTGGCCGGCATGCTGGCCGGCGCCATGACCAAGTCCAATGTCGTCGGTTCGGTTGGCGCCATTCCGATCCCCGAAGTCAACATGCTGATCAACGCCTTCAACCTGGGCGCCAAGGAAGTGAACCCCGAGGTAAAGACGCTGGTGGCGTTCATCGGTACCTTCTTTGATCCGCCGAAGGCGCGCGAGGCTGGTCTGGCGCAGATCGACGCTGGCGCCGATATCCTCTTTGGCGAACGCATCGGCACCGCCGATGCGGCCAAGGAGCGCGGCATCAAGTCGGTCGGCTCGCTGATCGACTACACACCACGCTATCCCGATACCGTTTTTGCCAATGCGATGTGGTACTTCCGTCCCCTGCTCAACGCCGCAGTAGCAGACGTCACGGCCGGCACACCTGTGGGCAAGAACTACACGCCCACCAGCCTGATGAAGGATGGCGGTAACGATATCGTCTATGTGCCTGACGCCGCACCTGCCGAAGCGGTCGCCGCCATGGAAGCCAAGCGTGCCGCCATCAAGTCCGGCGCGTTTGAAGTACCGATCAACATGGATGAACCAGCCTGATCGCCTTTCCAATATGACGACACCGAGCCAAATTGACGATGCGATGGCGCTTGCGGGCGCCATTGCTTCGGGGCGAACCACTGCCGCGGCCGCCATGGTCGCGTCGATCGCGGCCGCCAAGGCGGACCCTTTCGGCGCCATCGCCTATTTTGATGCCGACCTGGGTCATAAGACGGCTTCCGCCAGCGACGCTGCGACCAATCGTGACCGGGTCTTTCTGGGCGTCCCCACCCTGGCCAAGGATCTGGGCGGGCCGTTTGCCGGCATTCCGATGCGGGCCGGTTCACGCACGCTGACCGACGACCCCAGCGCGGATTCCGATCTGGCCCAGCGCTTTCGCGCCAGCGGCCTGTGCCTGTTCGGCAGCACCACGGTTCCCGAGTTCGGACTGGCCCTGAGCAGCGAGCCCGCAGTCGGGCCGATGTGCAGCAATCCGCTGGACCCGACCCGCACACCGGGCGGCTCCTCG
>JAHJOS010000300.1 GCA_018820005.1 Alphaproteobacteria bacterium
GCGGCAAACGTGCAGCTTGGCGACATTCCGGCGATCAGCGCCGGCATTGTGGCGCGCGAACGGGTTGCCATGGTCAGTCTTGGCCATGACACCCCAACAGCCGGCGCACTGGAGTCGGGCGGGTTGGCGCCTCTGGTGCCCGGATATCTGGCTGGGCGTTTCGGTCGGGATCAGCAGGTGTGGCAGGTAGAGAGCGACGATGGGCGCGCGCTCGAGGTGGGCACGCTGCTGCAGCCCGATGCCGATCACAGCGACCCTCTGGGTGCCTTGGGCGTCGTCATCCGCCCCGGTGGCGTGGTCCTGGTCGCCGCTGAACATGCCAAGCCCGGTAAGACCATGGCCGCACAGGAAAAGGGCCGCACCAGCGCCGTGCGGCTGGTCAGCCCCCATTCCAACCAATAGCGGTCAGAGACGGCGCTCGGCAGAGGCACGGGCCCGGCGCAATGTTTCGGCGTATTCGGGGTTGAAGCGCACTTCGGCCATCTTGATGCTGGCGTCGATCCGGGCGCCGATGATCTGGTCGGACGGATTGGCTCGCAACAGATCAAGATTGCGCTGAAGCTGGGTTTCGAGCGCTTCGCCGGACTGGCTCCAGGCCTGATCGAAGGTGGCGTTGAGTGCCATCGAGTCGCGACAATCGCGCACCGTGGCCAATAGATAGACGCCATTGATGGCGGCCAGTATGCGGTCGTTGTCGAGCCGGTCAATGGTGCCTTCGCGCCCACGGCGCAGGGCATAGTTGATGTCAGGCACGATTTCACGCAGCCGCGGTTCGATGCGCTCGGAGACCTGCCGGGTCAATGTCGACATGACATTGGCCCAGCGGCTGCCGCGTTCAAATTCCATATAGCCGGTCAGGGCGCGCACCAGGCGGTGATAGCGATCAAGCGCCCGGCAAATCAGATCAATATCGGCAAACGGGCCGCCCGGCTGCAGCAGGTGCAGCTGATTTTGGGCGTGGCTCAGCATGGCGTCGACCAGCGGGCCGAAACCGGCGCGCGCAATGACCGTCTCGCCGGCACCGCCGGACAGCTTGATGATGGTGGTGATCAGGCGCGTTGGATTGACGATCTGCCCCATCGCCGCGTGGAACAGCAGCGCTGCCAGCGGCGGGTCCTGCAGCGGCATCGACTGCAGCGCCACGCCGAGCGCACTGTCTTCACCAATGGTATTGACCGCCTTGCCGAATGCCTTGGCCTTGGCCAGCAGGTGGCGGGCACGCAGCGCCGCCAGAATCACCGGCAGGGCATCGCGCGCCTCGTCGCTGCCCAGCATGGCCCGCAGGCGCTGGCGCGAATCCTGGTCGGCATCGGCGACCGACAGACCTTCCTTGATCCGCGTCATGACCTGCGGCAGCAGCGCATCGAGCGCGGCGGGCGTGAGCAGGCCTGCCGCGACATCGTCGCCGGAGATGATATCATTGCAGAGGTCGCGGTAAACCCAGGTCCAGCCGGCCTGTGCGGAGCTGCGCACGACCGAGCCGGGGAACAGAAAGCTCACCGGCCCCTCGACCATCACCGCATCAATCAGGCCAGCAAAAGGGCTCACGGCAGCGCGCGTTACCCGGGCAGCCGGGCGGGCCACTGGTACGGTTTCGTCTGGATGGTTGGCTGCTTGGGACATCAATGCTGACGGGCTGGGAAGCAATACTCCCCAAACCCTAGTGCACGATGGTAAATAATGTTTACACGGTCAGCCGTGTAGCGATCAGGCGGCTGATTTCTCGACGTTCCAGTTGCCGTTCTGCTCGCGGCAGGCGGTGCCCTTCTTGACGAATTCCTGGCCGTTGACCTTCACGGTGTGGGTGAAGTCGCGGCAATCGAGATTGTTGACCCGAACATAGGGCCCAACGGCTACCGAGCCGGTCGTCCCCTTGCTGCCGGTCCAGGCCCGCGGCGCGCCGGGGCGACCAAACTGCAGCGCATAGAACTGGGCGCTATTGGCCTCGGCCGAATCCTGTGCCGTCATCAGCACCAGCGCGGCGGGATCAACAAAGCCGTTGGACACGCTGGTGGTTGCCAGAGCCTGCTGAGTGGTCTGGGCGGGGCTGGCCACCAGGGGGGTAGCAATCACGGGCGCGGCCATGACGACGGGCGCCTGCATCACCTGGTTCGATCCCGTGCTCGAGCAACCGGCCAGGGTCAATGCAAGCAGCGGAGCGGCGATAATGGCGATGCGGTTCATGTGTTCTGGTCTCTGGATGTGCTGGACGGTCTTGTTGGCGCAATGCGGCAAAAGTGCGTCAGGGTGGCGGTCGGGTGGTGGCTGAAACGCGGGCAGACGGCAAGGTCAGTTCGGTCAGCAAGCCACCCAGTGCTGATCTTTTGAGTACCAGCTTGCCGCCATAGACATCTACCAGTTCCTTGACGATATCGAGCCCAAGCCCGCTTCCAGGCGTTTTCTCGTCTAGTCTGACACCGCGGCGCAACACTTTTTCAGCGTCTTGTTCGCTCAGCCCCGGTCCGTTGTCGTCAATGCGCAGCACCAGCATGGTGGCGCTCTCGCCGCGTTCGGCGTCGAGTCGGACCTCGACGCGCCCACGCGACCATTTGCAGGCGTTGTCGAACAGATTGCCTGCCATTTCCTCAAAATCGGCTTCATCGCCCCGGAACCAGGGGAGCGCGGTCCTGGGTTGGGCGAAGGTTATGTCGCACTGCGGATGGATCTTGCGCATCACTCGCGTCATGCGCTCCAGCACCATGGCGGCATCGGATTTCTTGCCCACTACCGAGGTGCGGGCAGCGAGGCGAGCCCGTTCGAGATAGGTCGCAACGATGGCGCTCATCTTGTCGCTCTGGTCGAGCACCACATCGGCAAGGGCACCCTTTTTGGAGGCCGCCTCATTGCGCAGCACGGCGATTGGCGTCTTGAGGCCATGGGCCAGATTGCCGACCTGATTGCGGGCCCGCTCGATAATCTGGGTATTGGAGCGCAGCAGTTCATTGACCTCTTCGGCCAGCGGGGCGATTTCGCGCGGATAGGTGCCGCTCACCGCAGCGCTGTCGCCGGCGCGCACGCTCTCGATGGCGGCACTCAGGCGCGCAATGGGCCGCATGGCAAAGCGCGCCACGATGGCACTCATCACCGCCAGCATCACCCCCACTGCGCCCAGCACGATGAAGGCCTGACCGCGGAAGTCGCCGACCAGTTCAAGAATTTCGCTGAGATTGCCGGTGACGACGATCTGGTAGCTCTTGGGCGCCAGCGTCACGGTTCGTTCCACCATGCGCATCTGCGTGCCGAAGGCATCATCCATGATGGCGGTACGGCGACCCATGGCGTCGGCGGGGCCCGTGATATCGGGCAGGTTGATGCCCACCACCGAAGAGGAGAGATTGTAGAGCACGCCATCGGAATCCCTGATGGCCCAATACCAGCCCGAGCGCGGACGGCCGAAGCGCGGATCGGTCAGGGCAATGTCGGGGCTGGTGGGATCGGCTGTCGCCAGCAGCGCGCCGGCCAGGCTTTCAACGTGGAAATCCAGCGTCTCGGACAGCGAGGTATCGAGCGCCCGCGAATAAAGGTCGGTCAGCAGGAAGCCGGTGGCAACCAGCGCCAACACCAGCCAGGCGGCGGATAACCAGAACAGCGATGCGGCGATCGAGCCCTTGCGCATATCCGGCGCGGCTCAGTCGTCGGCGATCTGGTAGCCAAGCCCGCGCACGGTCTGGATGCAGTCATCCGGCAGCTTCTTGCGCAGGCGGCCGACAAACACCTCGATGGTGTTGCTGTCGCGGTCAAAATCCTGATCGTAGAGATGCTCGGTCAGTTCGGTGCGTGAAATCACCTTGCCCTTGTGGTGCATCAGATAGCTGAGCAGGCGTAGTTCATGGCTGGTCAGTTTGACCGACTGGCCCGCAACCGTCACCTTGCCCGAGCGCGCATCAAGGCGCACCGAACCGGCGACGATCTCGTTGGACGCAAGCCCCGCGGCGCGGCGCACCAGGGCGCGGATGCGGGCGAGCACTTCTTCCATGTGGAAAGGCTTGGCGACATAGTCGTCGGCGCCAGCATCGATGCCCTGCACCTTGTCGCTCCAGCGATCGCGCGCCGTCAGCAGCAGCACCGGCATGGTCTTGCCGGCGCGGCGCCATTCTTCGAGCACGCTCAGCCCATCCATCTGCGGCAGACCGATATCGAGCACCACCGCATCATAGGGTTCGGTTTCGCCCAGAAAATGGCCCTCTTCGCCGTCGAAAGCGACATCGACGGCATAGCCGGCTTCGGTCAGCGCTTCCTTGAGCTGGCGATTGAGATTGGTATCGTCTTCGACAACCAGAATGCGCATCGACGGCCCCCCGTGCGGTTGCTGGACTTAGTTGGCGCCCAGAACCAGGTTCTGCGCTTCGCCCGAGGCGGTCAGCACGCCGATCCTATAGACGAGTCGACCGCCTTCGTCACAGACGGCAACATTGAGCACCTTGGCGCTGCTGTCGATCCCTGCCGAGGCCAGCACGTCGGCCAGCGACATGATCTGGCCGGACGAGACGGCATCCTGGATCTGGCGGTTGTCCAGGCACTCGGCCTGCGCCGCGCCGGCACCGGTCAGGGCCAGCACGAGCGCCAGGGCGATGGGGGCAATGAGATGGGGGGCTTTGGTTTTCATGAGGCCAAACTACCGGGACGATGCTGAATGGGACATGAATGGGGCAATCGCGCTTTTTGCCAGACCGCCCGTCGCATTAATGTGTGTCATATCCCTTGCAGCCCCTTCGCGTTGTTCACCGGTCAAAAGATAATATGCCGGGCAGGCCGATGCCAGACCTCACGCCCGGCCAATATCGCCCTTGAGCCCCTTGCGCAGAAAGATCAGCGCCAGTGCCTCCATGATCAGATGACCAGACGAGCCGCCATCGAGCGTCGGCAGATCGACGCCAAAGGCCTGGGCGAGCCCAGCCAGCAGCATCAGGATGGCGGTGATATAGGTCTTGTAGCCGTTCAGAATATCCATGGTCGAACTCCGGTTTGGTGAGGAAGGGGATGGGGCGCCGGCGACTGCCAGCGCCGCCCTGCGGATGGTGGCGACACGGGCCGTCCACCCCTTGCCGAAGGTGGTGAAACCAGACAATTGCCGCAGGAAGCCCAGTCGGCGGTCGCAGAGCGCTGCGATAAGGCCAGCAGCCCTGTCCTCCTTGGCCCGTGCCACAGTGGCGGCCAGCGTCAACGGGCCGAGCTGGCCGTCCGCCACGACGCCCAGCTCGCGCTGCAGCAGCCGGATGGCCCGGTCGGGGCCGGAATTGACGACGAAATCGAACAGCGCCAGATCCAGACCCGCGGGCAGATGATCGGCATTGCAGCGGTTCCAATAGCTGGCGCGGTAGATGCTGGCGGCCTCGGCACGCTGCAGGCCGCGTACTTCAGACTTGGGCAGCGCCCACCAGGGTGAAATCTGGCGCCAGCGGGCCAGGGTCTTGCGGGTAATGCCCAGATTGGTCGCCCCGCCTGGATCGGCTGGATGGTCGGCGTAACCGCCCTCCTGCGCCAGCACCACCTCAAGGCAACTGTCGAACCGCGTGCTAGCCATCAAATGATCCTTCTGCGGCGTGCCCGGTACCCAGAACCGGGCTGATCTGGGCAATGGTGAAAACGAAACCGGCTGCCGCGCCGCCGAAGTCGGTCAATTGGTCAGCCATGGGATAGATCGCAGCGGGCCCCGAGATCTCGATTGTGCGCAGCGCGAGCCCGCCCGCGCTGATCACCAGCCGATAGCGCTCGGGCGCATGCTCGAGCGGCACTTCGGCGAGACCCCAGCCGTCGCCATCGGCCCGGCTGCAACGCACCCAGCTGACGGCAATATCGCCATTGTCCAGCCGCCGCGCCTGCAGGTGCACTGGTGACAAGGGCAAGGCCGCTGATGGCTCTGCGATGACGCTGAGCGCGGTCCCGGTCAGATCGGCGCTGCCCGCATAGGCCCGCAATGCCCGGGTGTCCCCCAGCCAATCGGGTGCCACGGGCACGACGGCAACCCTGGCGTCCAGCGCCATGACCCGCCGGCCCGGGCTGATTGGCCCCATCGCTGGCCCCGTGCCTTGCAGCCCGCGCAATAGCCCCGTCAGGTGGTAGCGCGCCGGCCCGATCAGTTCGGCCCCGGCAAAACCGATCACTTCCCAGCCGCCGGCATCGGTCTGGATCGCCAGCCGATTGCTGCCGGCCAGCACGGCCAGCGGCTCGGCAGCGGCAAGGTGGCCGGCGTAAAGCGTCACCTCCAGACCAGCGCCACGGCCCCACACCGCCAGCGGTCCCGCCGCAAGGGCCGTCGCGGTCTCGCCCAGCACGCCGCGGCGGTCCAGTGTCACCAGGTTCGCGCCGGTGGTTGCATCCACCAGTTGCAGTGCGCCAGGCCAGGGTTGCGCATAGCCGGCCACCACCAGTCGGGTATGGCTGGTATCATCGGGCAGCGCCGGCAGATGCGCCATTTCGATCAGCGAGACCACCGGCAGATTGGGCCCTGCCCCAGCCAGCACTGGTCGGTCGGCGCTGGTTGCCATGGCCATGCCGGTGGGCAGCGTCCGGGCCGTGATCGTGCGCACCGCAGCATCGACGACTTCGACAATCTCGAAGGGACCATCAGCCTGCCCCGCAATATGCAGGAGATCGCCCGGTTCCAGCGCCAGCGCCCCGGGCGGCAGGGCAAAATCGAGCGTCTCGATGCGCCCCGATTTTGCGTCCAGCAGGCGCTCGGCGGCCAATCGCGCTGCGCTGCCATCGAGCACCAGCGCCAGATTTGCAGCCTCCAGCGGCCCCTCGTCCAGTGCCAGCGCCGTAACCGCGCCGCTGAGATAATCGCGTTCGCGATCAATATAGTTGAGCGACAGCCGTCCGGGTGCTTCAGCAGGGTCACCGCGACGGCGCGTCAGCGTTGGCCCGTCTTCCTGCGCCAGATCATCGGGCAGCACGGTTGTTGCGGTGCCGGCGGACGCGCTGCGCAAATGCAGTCCGGCTGCCCGATTGGCGATGGATTGCCCGGCAATCGCGGCGATGGGCTCAAGCGCTGCGCGGCCGGTGCTGGCGCCCGTCAACAGATACCCGCCGATAAAGGGCGCAGCCGGCTCCGCCACAAGGCTGACGCCATGGTCCGCCGCAATGGCCACCGCCAGTTCGTCGCTGGCAAGCCCCCCAAGACGCCCGGTCAACCAATGGCCCGTGCGGTGGTTGACGCCATCGGACCAGACATCGGTCAGCGCCGGAAAGGCCGGATAGGGCCGTGCGTCCCAGCTCCAGTGATAGATGCGGTCGATATCGACCATCCCAGGCGGATTGTTGCCCGGCTGGCGCCAATGGACCTGATGGGCCCGCAGCACCTGCCGCTGGATCAGCGCGTCCGGCAACCCGCTCGAGAAATACGGGCGGCCACTTTCGGCGCTCTTTTCATCCCCGAAGATATTGGGCTGGTTGGCGCCCTTGTCGACAGCACCGCAGCCCAGCTCATCGCACCAGGCAGCGGCAAATTGCGGTCCGCGAAAACTGTCGGGGTCCGATGCCGAGAGCACCGTCGCCTTGACCCCATTTTCCCAGCGCAACGCATTGCCGCGAATAACGGGCCATTGATATTCCGGAAACACCGACAGCAGCCCAC
>JAHJOS010000036.1 GCA_018820005.1 Alphaproteobacteria bacterium
CCAGCCAGGCGCATGGAGCGTAACGCCATGCGCCCGTTTCCCGGGTTCTCAGCAGGCCGGTGAGGGTTTTTTCACCCATCGGGCGGCCATGGCGGCGATTTCCGCCATCCGCGAGCTGCCGTCGGGCATCTTCATGCTGTGGTCGAGCGTGGGGAATTCCCAATAAGTCAGTGTGCAGCGGCCCTCGGCTGCGAAGGCGTCGGCCGTGAGCCGAGCCGACGCAACGGGGCTGGAGGTATCGAGGTCTCCCTGGATCAGCAGGAACGGACTGCTGGTTTGCAGCATGAAGTCGACGGCCTTGACGTCAACGATGTCAGCCCAGAACCGATAGGTTGACCCGGCGAAGAGCTCTGCGCTGTCTGGATTGGCGCGCGCTGCTGCAAATCCGGCATCAATTGTCGGATGGCCCTCTGGCGGCACCGTACTCCGAACCATCTCACCAAACGGTGTGCCGGCGGCTGACGAGAGGATAATGGTGGCGACTGGGTTCAGTTCGGCCGCGAGCATGGCGACAGCCAGACCACCTTCCGACCCACCGAACAGCAGCAGGTGATCGGCGGCCAGATCGGGATCGAGCTGCAATTGGCTCAGCACCGCCCGATAGTCCTCGATCCGCTGGGAAACCGTATAGCGCTGCACGAACGCGTCCGGACAGTCCGTATAGCCATGCGTGATGGCAGCGTCAGGAGTGACGCCGATTTTTTCGACAACCAGGGCCGCATAGCGCGGGAAGGCTGCCCGCACCGTGGCAATCGAGGCATTGGTCGCGCCGGGCGCGCAGCCCGAGCCTTGGCTGAGCAGCATGAGCCCCTCTGGTCGGCCGGACGGACGGTCGAGTGTATAGTGGATCAGGCTGCCGTCCGCGCGGGCCAGGGTTGCCACCTTAGGCGATGCGGAGCAGGGCGCGGCCAGCAGGCCGGCCAAAATCAGGACGAGCGGCAGTATAGGTTGCGACACCATGTGGTGGCCTCCATCAATTGGAATTGGGAAGTGTATCGGTGCGGCGGACCAGTTCAGTCGGCGGCGACGGGCTCGGCGATATGTTCGAGAATGTCGCCGGGCTGGCAGCCCAGATAGCGGCAGATGGCGTCGAGCGTCTCGAACCTTATGCCCTTGACCTTGCCGCCCTTGAGCAGGCTGAGATTGGCCTCGGTAATGCCGATATATTCGGCCAGGTCTTTGGACTTGACGCCCCGTTGCGCCAGCACGACGGCCAGATTGATCCGGATTGCCATGCCGGTCACACGAACTGGCTGTTTTCGTCGGCGACGATGGCGGCCTTTTCCATGGCCCAGGCCAGCGCAGCGATGGTGGCCGCAAACAGCGCCATCAGCAGCATGTCGCTATTGAGCGCCAGCGCGAGCTGGCGTTTGCCCGGTCCTGCGTTCCAGGTCAGCGCCAGCATCAGCAGCGTATAGCCCACCGGCTTGGCGAGGGCTGCGACAGCCATGCCCACGGCAAAGTCACGCAGCCCGGCGATCCCCCGGGGCGCAAATGGCCGGCCCTGGGCAAATTGACGAAAGCACACCCCCAGCCGCATCAACCCCCACGACAGTGGCAGTACCGTCAGCACGGTAATCAGCGCGGCGACGAGGCGCTGTACCGGGCCGAACGCGCCAATCACCTCGGGCGCCATGGCGATCTGGCGCCCGATGTCGGCCGCATCGGCCAGCCCCCAATAAAGCGCCACGCCCAGCGGCAGCAGTGCCGCTAGCGCAGCTGCTGCGGTGCCGGCGGTGTTGAACAGCAGCGCCGTCCGCGCCGCAATGGGAACGCTGAAGCCGGGCAGGGTGCTGGCATGCAGGGGCGTGGCTTTGCTGTCGATCATCACAAGGTCTCCTCAATGTCCGCAAGCTAGGTCAAATATTATTGTTTGACAATAATAAAATGCTGCAAAAGAATGAGAGTGTATCGTGGAACAATAAGGACCTGTCCAATGCGTGCCTCCTCACTCCTTCTCGCTGCCCTTGCCTTGCCGCTGACACTGCTCGGCGCGCCGGCCAGTCAGGCCGCCGCCACTACCAGCAAGGGCCAGATCTCGGTGGCCCAGGTCATCGAACTGGTCGACCGCGCCAAATCCGACCCTGCTGCCCGCATGACGGTGATCGCCTATCTCGCCGGCGTTGGCGAAACCACGGGGATATTGATGGCAGAGGCCCAGCAGCGCGGCGCTACACCAATGTCCTGCAGCAGGAGCTTCACCCTTGATGAGACTGTTGCAGCCACCGCTCTGACCGCTGCCGCCCCCGATCAGGCGCGCTGGACGGAAACCGCCGCCACGCCCATCGTCATTGCCGATCTGTTTGCTCGGGCCGGCTGCCGCTGAGCCCCATCGGGCCAGACAGGCGCGTCGCCCGGTGGCGGGGTCTAGCTGCCGCTGGGCGATAGCCGCACTAACAAAGCCAGTGCGTCGGGCGGCATCTCATGGCTGATGCGCCGGTACACCCGTCCATTGGGCGTGCGCCGCAACAGGTCGAGGTCGCATAACTCGCGACGCAGCAGGGCATAATCGTCATATTCATGCCAGTCGCGCAGCATGGCGCTGACCTCGGGCTCGCTCATCTGGCGATCCTCCGGCAGGTAAGACCACACCACCCAAAGCGCCAGCAATTGGTCGCTCCGCTTGCTCGGCCACCGCACCAACCGCCCCTCGCGGTCAAAGCAGCGCGCCACACGGTCCAGCTTTTTAGGGTCGACCGGCTCGGTCATGGCGCCAGCAACTTGCGGAAAAAGACCACGCGCTGTGTTTCCTCAAAGCCAAGGGCGGTGTGCATGTCGTGGCTTTCGATATTTTTCAGCCCGGCATCCGACGCCAGTTCCTTCGCCCCCTGTGATTGCGCCCAGGCTTCTACGGCCGCAACCAGCAGTCGCGCCACCCCGCTGCGGCGATGCTGGGGATCGACATAGATCCCTTCCAGAAACGCCACCGGCGATGTCTTGCAGCCGTTGACATAGTCATGCCGCAGCGCCGCCTCGGCCAGCCCGGCGGCCACGCCGGTGTCCGTCCACGCGATAAAATTGGCCTTGTCATCAGCCGACGCCAGCATCTTTTCGATGTCCGCCCGATGCCACTCGGTCCCATGAGAAGGCCACAGCGCCTGGCGCAGGCTCGCCCAGTCGGCGATGTCGGCCGCTGTTGCTGATGCGATCTTCATTGGCTGGCCCAGATGATGCGGGCGATCCAGTCGACCTGCGTGAGGTCCAGAATGCGCGGTTCATAGGCCGGATTGAGTGAATGCAGCTCGATTTGCCGCCCCGTCTGGCGGTAGAGGATCTTGGCCATCACCTCACCATCGCGGGTCTTGACCACGACCCTGTCACCCCGACGCACCTGTTCGGTGGGTGACACCACGATGCGGTCACCCTCGCGATAGAGCGGCTGCATGGAATCGCCCTGCACTTCGAGCGCATAAATGCCGTTGTCCCCGGGCGAGGGCAGGGCAATCTCGTCCCAGCCTTGGCCAGCCGGAAAGCCCGCGCTGTCGAAAAAGCCGCCCGTGCCCGCCTGCGCCAGCCCCAGCAGCGGCACCGTGGGGTTGGCAGCGTGGTTCGTCCCCATCTGCAAAAACGCCCCTGAACCAGCCAGAAAAGCATCAAAGCTCTCCCCCGTGGCATCCAGGATCTTTGAAATGCTCTCGGTGGATGGCCAGCGCTCGCGCCCATCCTTGCTCACCCGTTTGGACACGTTGAACGCGGTGGCATCGAGCCCCGCCAGCTTGGCCAGTGCCGAAACGGAATGGCCGTGACGGCGCGCCAGGGCGTCTATTCCATCCCAGATGGCGCGGTGTGACAGCATGCTGGACGTCCGAATTCAGGAAGTATGTCTTATGCGTGGAATTAAGTCCTAGGTATATCCCCGCTCCCGCACCCTGTAAAGGGCGCCACCTGACCATCTTCAACCGAGCCATCGATTCTGGCTATCTCAGCAGCGTCTCCGCGCCGGCCGGCAGGCTCAGCCTGGCGCGCAGCCCGCCCAGCGGCGCGCGGGAAAAGCAGATCGTGCCGGCATTGAGCGTCACTATTTCCTCGGCGATGGCTAGGCCCAGCCCGGAACCGGCTGTGACCTCGTCGAGCCGCTTGCCCCGCTCGGCCAGCATATGCACCTGCGCTTCAGCCACGCCGGGGCCGTCATCGTCTATGGTGATCACGATGGTCTTGCCGGCGCTGGCGGCGGTGATGCTGATCTGCTCTTTGGCCCATTTGGCGGCATTGTCCAGCAGCACGCCCAGCAGCTCAATCAGGTCGGCGGGGTCAAGGTCCAGCGTGAGATCGCCGGCTGCGTTCACCAGCCAGCGCCGCGCGCGTCCCGCCGGGGTTGCGCGCACAGCCGAGACAATCTGGTCGAGCGCCGGGCCCAGCGCCACGGCATAATGCTTTGAGCGGGATCGGTGGCGCAGTCGTGCCAGCGCCAGCTGATGGTCAATGGTCTCGGCCATCGATCGGCTCAGTCCCTCGATCGTATCGGCAATCTCGCCCTGCTTGTGCTGGCGCAGCTGCGCGGCCTGCAGGTTCAGCACGGTCAGCGAGGTCTTGAGTCCATGCGCCAGATCGGCCGCGCGGGCCCGCGCGAAGCCAATCGAGGCCTCCTGGCTGGCCAGCAGCGCGTTCACCTCATTGACCAGCGGCATGACCTCGAGGGGAAATGTCCCGCCCAGCGTCTTGCGCCGGCCCGAATTGATCTCGCCCACCCCGCGCCTTATCGCCGCCAGTGGCCGCAGCCCAACGCTGACCTGCACCCAGCTGGCCACCACCAGCATGATCCCCAGAAGCCCCAGCCCGCTCAGCAGGTCCTGCCGAAACTTGGCGATGGCGATGTCGAGCGCGCCCCGATCCTCGGCCACGATCAGGTCGAGCACGCGTGTGCCATTGCCAGCTTCAAACTGCAGGCGCTGGATGCGGGCCAGCGCCGGCGTCCCCTCGGGATCGATCAGCGCGGTCTCAAGCGGCTGGCCAGGCACCAATGGCGGGTTGCCGATGTCGAGCGTGCTGTCCCATACCGAGCGTGACCACAGCACCGGTGCGCCCTGCGGATCATTGATCTGCCAATAGAGCTCGCCATAGGGGCGCAGATAGCGCGGGTCGGGCATGGGCTGGCTCAGGCTCACCGTTTCGCCCTCGATGCGCACCAGCGCCACCAGCCGGTTCATTTCGTCGCGCAACCCGCTGGCCAGGTCCTTTTCGATATGAGTGGCAAACAGCGCTGAAATGCCAAGCCCGGCCAGCGCCAGCGCCATGGTGATCGAGATCGCCGAGGCTGCCAGCAGGCGAACGCGCAGCGCCATCAGTCTCATGCCGCATCCGCCGCGATCAGATAGCCAAAGCCGCGCCGGGTTTCGATCGCCTGCGTGTCCAGCTTCTTGCGCACCCGGCCGATCAGCACTTCGATCGAATTGGAATCGCGGTCAAAGTCCTGATGGTAGAGGTGCTCGACCAGCTCCTCCTGCGTCACGACCCGCCCCTGATGGTGCATCAGATAGGCGACCAGGCGATATTCCTGCGGCGATAGTGCAATAGGGCGCCCGCCCAGGCTGAGCCGCATCTGGCGGGTATCGAGCGCCAGATCGCCCGCGACGATGACAGCGGCTGCCTGTCCCGCCGCCCGCCGGACCAGCGCGCGCACCCGGGCCACCAGCTCCTCGATCTGAAACGGCTTGGTCAGGTAGTCGTCGGCGCCGGCATCAATGCCTTCCCCCCGCTCCTGCCAGCTGCCGCGCGCCGTCAGGATCAACACAGGGGTCGCCACGCCGCTCCGGCGCCAGCGCTTGAGCAGCGTCAGCCCGTCCAGCGTCGGCAGGCCCAGATCGAGCACAATGGCGTCATAGCCTTCGGTCTCGCCGCGATAGCAGCCGATTTCGCCATCTGCTTCCCGGTCGGCCACAAAGCCGGCCAATGTCAGGGCCTCGGCGATCCGGGCGCCAATCACGGCATCGTCTTCCAGCACCAGAACCCGCATCTCAGGGCACCGCCGCGCCGGTTTGCGCGTCAAATCGCGCCTGCCGCACCCGACCCTCGCCGTCGATGTATTTGATGCGATACTGCAGGCTCTGCCCCTGGCGGACCAGCGTGATATCGACCACCAGCCGGTCGCCTGAGGCGCCAAAGATTGCCAGCATGCGCCCCAGCGAAATGGCCTCGTCCGCCTCGACCGCCCGCCGCGCCGTGTCATGCTCCCCGTCGATCCCATCGGCGCCGTCGATCCCATCGGCGCCGTCGATCTCATCGGCTTCGCCATCGTCGTCGCGGCCACCATGCTCGCCGGATTGCCTGTCGCTGGCCCCATGCTCATCCGCATGAGCGTAAGCAGCGCCAACCCCCGGCACAAAGGCTAGGATGATGCAGGCGACAATGATGCTGAGCGTGCGACGACACATGAAGCTCCATTAGCGCCATCAAGCTGACAGCCCGCTGACAACCGCGTGCGGGCGGCGGTCAGCTTGGAGTGTCTAGGGTCCGGTCATCGCGTCGCTGACGCTTGTAGACAAAGGATCATCAGATGCTCACCAAGACCTCGATCGCCATTGCCCTCACCCTCGTTCTGGCCGCCACAGGCGTCAGTGCCGCCGCCACCATCAACGATCAACTGACCTCCAGCCAGGTCAATACCTTCTGCGAGGGCAAGTCGGTTGGCGAAGAAGTCAAAGCGTCGGCCACCGTTGCCGGCGCCTTTGTCAGCGGCACGGTGCAATGCACCTCCAGCGACGTCAGTGCGCCCCCACCCATGGCCAACCAGGCCATGAACAGCTACGGCGGCGACGATGATGGCGATAGCGAAGACCACAGCGAAGGCCAGGGCGACCGCGGTCACGATAGCGACAGCGGCCACGATAGCCACGGCGATAACGACAACAATTCCAGCCGTCACGACAGCGACGACTGAGCCTTAGCGACCGTCTGGCCAGTCCCCGGAGGCGTCGCTGGTGATCGGCCATTGCCGCATATGGCCGATCACCCCCTCATTGTTCCGCCTGCTCCACCATCGCGCTGAAAACAGTCGAAAAAACCGTCCGCGACACCGCCGACGGGTCAATATTAGGGCCCTGTTAACCATGTGGCCACTTCATGGATAGCTGGGATTGGTTCCTGATTTGGAGAGACCAGCATGGTGCACACCGGCGCGCATATCATTGCAGTGGGCAATGAAAAGGGAGGCTCGGGCAAGTCGACGACCGCGCTGCATCTGGCCGTCTATCTACTGCACCAGGGTCACCGCGTCGCCACCGTTGATGTCGATAGCCGCCAGCAGACCCTGACCCGCTATGTCCGCAATCGCCGGGCGACTGTCGAGGCCGCGGGCCGCCCCATCCCCATGCCCAAGCATGTCCATCTGCCCTCGGCCTGGGGCGACTCGATCCGCGAGAACCAGCGCACCGAACTCGATATCTTCAACCGGGCCATCGATGGCCTGCGCGGCGAGGTCGACTATATCGTGATCGATACCCCCGGTTTTGACGGCAATCTGGCGCGCCTGGCCCATGCCGCTGCCGATACGCTCATCACCCCCATCAATGACAGCATGGTCGATATGGACGTGCTGGCCCGCATCGACCCGGTCACTGGCGAACCTATCGGCACCAGCCCCTATGCGCGCAATGTGCAGCGCTCCCGCGCCGAACGCCTCGCCGCCACCGGCCGCGGCACCGATTGGGTGCTGGTGCGCAACCGCATCTCCAACCTGGGCTCGCGCAACGCCAGCCAGGTGCAGAACACCATCGATCGCGTCGCCGCCCGTCTGGGCTGCCGCGTCGCCGATGGCATTGCTGAACGCGTGATTTTCCGCGAATTGTTCACCATCGGCATGACGGTGTTTGATCCGCTCGAGGCGGAACTGCTTGGCGGCGTACCCTCCATGTCCCACGTCAATGCCCGCCAGGAATACCGCAGCCTCGCGGCCGCCCTCCACCTGCCGGCGCCCGCGCAGCATTTCGAGGTCATGGAGCCGATGCGGCTTTCCGCCTGAGCCGCCGGACTGTCTGTCAGTCCACGCGCGCCAGCGTCTGCTGGCGCTGTGTCATGGCCATGGCGGTGCAGCCGGCAATGATCAGCGCTGCGCCCAGCAGGAACGGCAGGCCGGGCAGTTCGCCAAAAAACACCAGGCCAAACAGGGCCGCCCAGAGCAGCCCGGTGTAATCGATCACCGCAAAGGCCGAGACCGGCATGCGGCGCAGGCCGTTGATCAGCAGCAAGAACCCCGCAGCACCGAGAAAGCCGATCAGCGCCGAAAGTCCCGCCACCGGCGCGGTAATGACGATGGGCGTGGTCAGCGCCAGCGGCAGCACCAGGACGCTCGCAATGGCCGATTGCCCCAGCGTCATCGCCGCTGCGGTTTCGGTGCCCGAGTGCTGTTTGAGCACAGCCAGCGTCGCCGCATAGCTGACCGGCGCCATGATGGCCGCGGTCCAGGCCAGCCAGGAGCCGCCGACGCCCAGATCCATCCGGCCGCTATTGCCCAGCACGATGACAGCCGAGCCTGCCATGCCCAGCGCCAGCGCCAGAAAGCTGGCGGGCGCCACGCGCTCTCGCAGAAACACCGCGCCGATCAGCACCACATAAAGCGGCGCAGCCATCCCCAGCGCGGCCACCACCGCCAGCGGCAGATTGGTCACGGCATAAAAGAACATCGTTGCGGTCGCCACCAGCATGGCAGCGCGCAGCGCGTGCCGACCGAGGTCGGCAAATCGCGGCCAGCTTTCGCCCGTCAGCGCGATCCACAGCGCCAGCCACAGCGCCGCGCCGCAATAGCGGGCGAAAACCACCTGAAACGTGCTCAGCTCCGCGCCCAGCGCCTTGGCCACGGCATCCATGGCGCACACCAGGGCAATGCCGCCCACGCCCAGCAAGAGCCCGCGATTGGTCTCGGTCATGGCAGGGCTTTGGACAGGAAGCTGCGCGTCCGCCCCGGCGGGAAATCGGGCAGCGACCCAAACACCCTATAGCCGGCGCGCTGATAGACATGCAGCGCCTGTGGGCTGAACGTGTCGATATAGGCGCCATGGCAGCCACGCGCTATGGCCTCTGCCTCTGCCGCCGCGAGCAACTGGCGGGCCAGTCCCTTGCCGCGCTGCGTCTCGGCCACCCATAGCCACTGCACATAAAGCCAGCCCCAGGCGGTATAGCCCGACAGTCCGGCCACCAGCGCTCCATCCAGTCGCACCAGCCCCGCCAACGGACGCCGGCCCGCCGGACCCACATCGCTCTCGTTGAACGCTGCCAGATTGTCGCCAATCAGGCTGAGGTCGTCAGCCGATGGGGTCTCTGTGATCTGCACCTGCGGCACGGACGCGCTCATTTGACGAGGATGCCGCCGGTCATCGGCTGCGGCGCACCCGTCGTGGTCGGGAAACTGATCGGTAGACCGCGCAGCACGCGCACGGCCAGAAACGCAAAGCACTCGGCCTCTACCGCATCGCCGCGCCAGCCGACCGCTTCGGCAGGCACCGCCACCACGCCGGCCCGTTCGCCCAGCATCTGCATGATCGCCGGATTATGCCGGCCACCGCCACACACCACGATCCGCTCTGGCCGCACTGGCAACAGGTCAAGCGCCTTGCCCACTGCGCCTGTTGTGAAGGCCGTCAGGGTCGCCGCGCCGTCTTCGGCACCCAGCCCATCGGCCATGCTGGCGAGGAAATCGAAGCGATCCAGCGATTTGGGGAAGGGCGCCGTCAGATAGGGATGGGTCAGCAGGTCGCGCAGCCGCGCCTCGTCGACAGTGCCGCGCAGGGCCATGGCGCCATCGCGATCCATCTCGCCCAGTCCCAGCCCCTTGATGAAATCATTGATCGGCGCATTGGCCGGGCCGGCGTCAAAGGCAATCAGCCTGTCCTTGCCGTCCCACCAGGTCACATTGGCCACGCCACCCAGATTGAGCACGGCTGTGCGGCCATCATTGGCCCCGATCCCAGCCAGCAGCGCCCGATGGTACACCGCCGCCAGCGGCGCGCCCTGCCCACCGGCCCGCACATCGGCCGAGCGGAAATCATAGGCAACCGGAATGCCCAGCAGTTCGTGCATCAGCCGGCCATTGCCCAGCTGCCGCGTTGCCCCGATGCGGCCCCTCTGCGGCGCGCGGTGCAGCACCGACTGGCCGTGAAACCCCACCACGCCGATCTCGCCGGGCGCAAGTCCGGCATCGGCAATCAGTTCGGCAACCGCTGTCGATTGTGCCCGCGTCAGCGCGTCTTCGGCCTCGGCAAATATCGCCGGCTCTGGCCCTTCAAAATTCCACACGCGGGCCTGCGCCAACGTTTCCTCGAGCAGGCTACGGATCGATTGCGGATAGGGGGCCAGCCGATACTCGCCAAACCGCTCGATGGTCTCGCCATCACTACGCAGCAGCGCCACGTCGATATTGCCGTCGAGCACCGTGCCGGTCATCAGCCCCACGGCCCACATCGGTTCCATGCTCGTCTCCCTATCCGGCATTGATCTGGTCGCCCACCGCGCGCCGCAGGGCAATGATGCCGCTGTCAAAATGGCGGGTCGGATGGACACGGTTTGTCAGCAGCGTCCAGGCATGGCCGCGCTCGAAATCGATCCACAGGCCCGTACCGGTAAAGCCGGTATGGCCAATCGTGCTGGCCGAGCAGATCTCGCCGCCAGACCAGCCCTCATAGGGGCGCTCCCAGCCATGGGTCCGCCGCGCCGATAGCGGCGTGCGGATCAAATCGTCTTCCCCGGCATGGTTCAGTTTGGCTTCGGCAAAGTCGAGCAGGCTGTCGGCGGTGCCGAACAGTCCGGCGTGTCCCGACCCCGCCAGCGCCGCGCAATTGTCGTCATGCACCTCACCCACCAGCACGCGGTTGCGCCAGGTGCAGTCCTCGGTGGCCGCCGCCTGTGTCGCATCAGCCGACCACGCAAAGCCCGCGCCGGGGTCCATCGCGCGGATTGGGCGTTTTTCGATTCTCTCCAGCGCCAGCCCCAGCAGGATATAATTGATATCAGAATAGACCGCCGGCCCCGCCTGCCATTCGTGCTGCAGCACGAAGGCCCGCAACAGGTCGGGGTCGCGGCCATAGGTATAGATCGGAAACACTGCCGGAAACGGCGTCTGGTGCCCCAGGCACTGTCGGAAGGTGATCTTGCGTTCCCAATTGTCGGCATTGTACTGCCGGAAATCGGGCAGCACGCTGATGAGCGGCGCATCAAGCTCAATGGCCCCGCTCGCCGCCAGCGCCAGAATGCGCTCGGTGGTGAACACCCCCTTGGTCAGCGACGCCAGATCGAACCAGGTGCTTTCGGTCATCGCGCGCCGCTCCGGCACCAGTTGGGCCGCCCCGATGGCGCGCACCGCGCGCTTGCCGGCGCGGTCAATGATGCCCAGCACGCCGCCGGGAATCCGGCCGGTGTCGACGGCGATCTTGAGCGGGGTAAACGCCCGCTCCATCTGGCTGGAAACGCCGGTCATGCGCCATCCTCGATCCGCACCCTGTGGTCCGCGCCGGCTTCTCGCCACCGCGCTGCGGGTGGCTCATAGCCTACCTGGCGCACCAGCGATGGCACCTGCGTCACATCCACCGCAAAGTGCTGGTTGCGCCGCTCCACCGCCGGCACCGCCGCAATCAGGCGCTGCGTATAGCTGTGCTGCGGCGTGGACAGCACGGCACTGGCTTCGCCGATCTCGACGATCTGGCCGGCAAACATCACCGCGATACGATGGGCAATGCGCTCCACCACCGCCATGTCATGCGAAATGAAGAGATAGGCCAGGCCGAACTCGCGCTGCAGATCGACCAGGAGGTCGAGCACCTTGGCCTGTACCGACACATCGAGCGCCGACACCGCTTCGTCCAGCACCACCACATCGGGGTTGAGCATCAGCGCACGTGCAATGCACAGCCGCTGCCGCTGGCCGCCCGAGAACTGGTGCGGATAGCGGTCCAGCATATCGGCCGAAAGCCCGACGCGATCGAGCAGGAAGCCCATGCGTGCCACCAGCGCCGCGTCCTTGCGCTGTCCATTGGCTATCGCCGGCTCGGCCAGCAGGGCCTCGACATTGAGACGCGGATTGAGCGAGGCAAACGGGTCCTGAAACACCATCTGGATAGGGCGCCGCGAGCGCCCTTTGGCGGTGACGATATCGCCGCGCTGCCGTTCGGCCAGCCCCAGGATCGCGCGCGCCGTGGTTGATTTGCCCGAACCGCTTTCGCCCACCACGGCCAGCGTTTCGCCGGCCAGCAGGTCGAAATCGACGCCATCCACGGCATGGATGGCGGCCTTGGCGCGGAACAGGCCCGCGCTCACCGGAAAGCGCACCACCAGATCTTTGACCGTCACGATCGGCTCGCCTGCCGCGGCGCGCTTGCCATCGCTGCGCACCGCTTTGCCGGCATTGAAATGCGGCACGGCCTTGAGCAGATGGCGCGTATAGTCGTGCTGGGGATTATCGAGCACGGCATCGGTGTCGTTCTGTTCGACAGCGACGCCCTGCTGCATCACCATAATGGTGTCGGCGATGCCGGCAACCAGCCCGATATCATGGGTGATAAAGATCATCGACATGCCGGTTTCCGCGCGCAGTTCGGCCAGCAGCGCCATGATCTGGGCCTGCACGGTCACATCGAGCGCCGTCGTCGGCTCATCGGCTATCAACAGCCGCGGGCTGCTGGCGAGCACCATGGCGATCATCACGCGCTGGCGCATCCCGCCCGAAAGCTGATGCGGGTAGTATCCCAGCCGCGATTTCGCATCGGGTATCCGCACGCGGTCCAGCACATCGAGCGCCGCCTGCCGAGCTGCGCCACCCGAAAGGCCCCGATTAAGTGCAAAGGCCTCCTCGATCTGCGCGCCCACGGTATGGACGGGATTGAGCGAGGTCATCGGCTCCTGAAAGATCATGCCGATGCCGCTGCCACGGATCCCGCGCAGCGCCTTTTCCTCGGCCTGGGTAATATCCATGCTGGTGCCATCGGCGCGCTGCAGCACGATCGAGCCGCCAGTGATCCGCCCACCGCCGAAATCGACCAGGCGGTTTATCGACAGCGCTGTCACCGACTTGCCCGATCCCGATTCCCCGACAATGGCCAGGGTCTGGCCTGCCATCACGTCAAAGCTGACCCCCTTGACCACCTCATTGGCCTTGGGATCGCGGCCAAAGCCGACCCGCAGGTCACGAACGCTGAGCAAGGGGGTCATGCTGTCCGCCTCTGCGTGCGGGGGTCCAGAATATCGCGCAAGGCATCGCCGGTCAGGTTAAAGCCCAATATGCCCAGCATGATGGTCAGCGCTGGAAAGATCATCAGCCAGGGGGCCTGCGTCATCAAATTCTTGCTTTCCGCCAGCATCAGGCCAAGCGACGGGGTGGGGGGCTGGGTGCCCAGCCCGAGAAACGATAGCCCCGCTTCGGTCAGCAGCGCCCAGGCCAGTGCGAGCGTCACCTGCACGGCCAGCGGCGCGACGAGGTTGAGCAGCAAATGCCGGCTCAGGATAAAGCGCTGCGAACTGCCAAAGGTGCGCGCCGCATCGACAAAGTCACGTCGCTTCAGCGACAGCGCCGGCCCCCGCACCACGCGGGCGAAGATGGGCGTATAGACAATGCCGATCGCCGTCACACTGGTCAGCG
>JAHJOS010000301.1 GCA_018820005.1 Alphaproteobacteria bacterium
CGTCGATCAGCCCGATGATGTTGGAGATCTTCTGCGAAGAACTGCTGATCCGCTCCATCGCCTCGTTGGACTGCTTCATCACCTCGCCGGTTTCCTCGGCCGTGTGCGAGACGCCCTGCGCCTTGGCACTGGCCGACCCCGCCCGCTTGGCGTTGTCGGTCACCGTGCTGGCGAGCTGTTCCATCGCCGCCGAGGTCTCCTCGATCGCCGCCGCCTGCTTGGTGGTCCGCTCCGCCAGATCGTTGGCACCGGCCAGGATCTCGCCGGTCGCCGACTTCAGCGACGACGACGTCTGCCGCAGTTGCCCGACCACCTCGGACAGCTTGTCGCCCACTGCGTTGGTATCGTCCTTGAGCTTGGCGAAGGCGCCCTTGTAATTGCCCTTCACCCGCTGCGTCAGATTGGTGTCGGCGAGGGCCGCCAGCACTTCGCCGGTTTCCGCGATGCCACGATCAACCGTCTCCACCAGACTGTTGACGCTCGAAGCCAGGGCGGTGAGTTCGGGGTCGGAGAAGTTACCTGTAACACGCCCCGCGAAGTCTCCATTGATGGCAGAAATGACAACATCGGCGATGTCTTTGTTGAGCGCCGTCGTCTCGGTCACCCGCGCGACATTCTGTTGCGCCGAGCTCTCCGCCTGCTTGGCCAGTTCACTACGGCTTTCCAGTGCTGCGCGGAACACGCTGAGCACCTGCGCAAGTTCGTCAAGTTCCGCCACTCTCTGGCCGAGCGCTGCTTTGACGTCGAGATCGCCCTCCGAGAGGCGCTTCAGACCATCGGTCATGGTGCCCAGGGGCCGGGTGACATAACGTTGGCTAAGCACCAGCAGCACGCCGACAAGCAGCACGATTAGCGCCACACCGCCCCAATTCGCAATGTCGGAGATCTGCGCGTTGCTACGCGCCGCGGCTCCCAGATTCTCGCTGACGGCTTCAAGCTGGGCGCTGACATCCACCATCGCAACCTCAAGGGACTCGAACGCCTCAAGGAAACTCGACAACTTGCCACGCGCCTCTTCCAGCCGCTGCGACTGCACCAGCACGATGATTTCCTCTGTCGCCGCCAGATAGCTTTCGAGGGGAGCCCTGACGCGCTCCAGCTGCGCACGAGCCTCTGCGGGCAGATCTAGACCTGCTTCGTCAGCGAGTGCCTCGAGAATGGTGTCCCGATACTCGACGAATTCGTCCGCAGATTCCGACACCATGTCCGCGTTCTGCGACATACCGGCATAGAGGACATGGTAGACATTGCCACGCAGCCCATCATGCACGATGTCGGCCGTCATGTGGTCCCGCAGGGCTCGCGTAATCGTATCCCGGTCGCTGCTGGTCGCCTTGAACTGACCTGCAACAAACATGCTGGCGCCGGAGATCAGCAAACCAATAGCCAGCACTGCACCGCATACGCTCATCACGATTGTACGGAACTTCATCGCTCCTCCCCGTGCCGGCCCGGACCCGGTGTCACCGGTCGATTGCTTGCTCATAGATTTTCTCCAGTAGAGAGTTTGACGCTGGCGATCCGCATGCGGACCACCCTGAATAGTCTGGGAGGCACTCGTTTGGTGGAACGGGAGACCGCGATGCTCGCGGTGCCGAATGAGCCGATCCGGGTCATGCCGCTGCCACTCACCGGGCAATCGGTCCTGTTGCCGGATATTGTCATAAGTGAATGCATTTGCAGCGACAGTTTCCGAGTGTAAATCAGCCAGACCCGACAAGCCGGCCAGTCGGTAACTGACTGCATCCTCAAGATTACATTCAGTCATTACGCTTAATATTGCGTGAACCCATTCACAGTCATCGACTGGCATGATGTGAACGGCAGCGCTGACCGATGCAGAGACATTTACTGCCTGGCAGTCCGGCGCTGGTGGCGATCGACAAAAAGGGCGCCCTGAGGGCGCCCTTCGCATTGTCGGCAGATGTGACGGAGATCAGAACTCCGACCAGTCCTGCTTGACCGCTGCATTGCCCTGGCTGAGATAGGACCGGGCGGCGGTCTTGACCTTGTCCTGCAGGGC
>JAHJOS010000302.1 GCA_018820005.1 Alphaproteobacteria bacterium
AAAGAGCGCGTCGAACATGTGCGATTTAAGGTTGATCTGGTGCATTAGCGGGTCAATTCATGATGTGAGAAGCGGCTGTCACAATGAACCCTGTTGTGTCACCAAAAACGCGATGGCCGCAAAGCCCTGGGTTAGCCGCTTCGGCTTTTTCACATTTGCGACGGTAGTACCAAAACCAGCCAGGGGAACAGAACCAGTATGATCAGGCGGACAATATCCATCATCCAGAAAGGGGTGACACCCCTGAAGATTGTGCCGACCGAGATGTCCCCGACCACGCTTTTTAAGATGAAGACGTTCAGTCCAACCGGCGGTGTTATTAGGCTGATTTCTGTCACTACCACGACCACGATTCCAAACCACACGGGGTCGAAGCCAAGACCGATGACAATCGGGAAGAAGATCGGGACTGTCAGCAGAAGCATGGACAGGCTTTCGAACACACAACCGAGCGCCACGTAGATCAGGATGATGACAGTCATGACTAGCCACGGTGACAGATCGGCGTTTGTGATCATGTCCTTGAGGCCTTCGGGCAATCCGGCGTAGTTGACGAAGTTGGAGAAAATCCATGCGCCGATCAATACGCTGAAAAGCTGTGCGGTCGTCGACGCGGTTTCTTTCAGTACCGTCATTGTCTCAGCTACCGTGAGGGTGCCGCGAAACAGCGCGATCAGAAACGCGCCCATCGCGCCCATTCCGGCGGCTTCAGTGGGTGAGAAGGTGAGGTGAAGCGGCCAGAAATCGAGCGCGCCATAGAGCCCGCCGATCACGAGGAAGAACAACAATAGAACCGACCAGACACCGCGCAGGGCCTGGAGCTTCTCGGAAAAGCTAAAGCGGCGTCCGGCGGGACCGGCGGCTGGATTCCGGAACACCGAGATCTGCACCGCCACCAAATAAAACAGAATACCTAGTATGCCGGGAATGATGCCCGCGACAAAAAGTTTGCCTATTGAGGTCTCGGTCAGCAGTCCGTAGATCACCAGAATGACAGAGGGTGGGATCAGGATTCCCAGCGTACCACCCGCGGCGATGGAAGCCGAGGACAACTCGTCCGAATAGCCGTGCTTGCGCATTTCCGGCATTACCACCTTGGACATGGTGGCGGCTGTGGCGAGCGAGGAGCCGCAGATGGCGGCAAAGCCGCCGCAGGCGGCAATCGTGGCCATCGCCAGGCCGCCGCGAAAATGACCCAGAAAGGCGTTGGAGACCTGGTAGAGCTCGCGGCTGATGCCGCCCTTATTGACGAACAGGCCCATCAGGATGAACAGCGGCACGACCGATAATCCGTAATCCTGGCTTGTATCGATGATCAGCCTGGAAACCAGGGAAATCGCTGCCACGAAACTTGTTTCGTAGGTCATGCCGATCATGCCAACAATTGCCATGGCGAATGCAATGGGCATGCGCAGCAGCACCAGCAGTAGCACTGCGGCAAAACCAATGAGGGATTCAATCATGTGCGCCTCGGAGCAGGTCGGGCTTGAACAGAATGACCATGCCGCGCAGCGCCATCGTGATCGCAGTGACAAGCGTCATGAAGGCGATGAACCAGGTGATGTAGAAAACCGGGATGGACAGATACTCGGTGAGATCGCCGTAGCTTCGGGCGCGGTCGGCCAGATCGAAGGAGCGCATGGCTGGCCAGACCAGCAGGACGCCGCACGCCAGGGTGGTCAGGCCATCGAGGATACGCTCCACGCCGGCCCGTCGAAACAGCGGGTCGAGAAGATCGACGACGATGTGCTCGGCTCTGCCTGAGACAACGGGGAGTGCTGAAAACACAATCACGGCGATCGCGATGCGGGTGAGTTCGGTAGCCGCCTCGATCGGCGCGGAGAAGGTCGAGCGCATGATGACATCGGCGAATGTCAGCACCATCAGGAGAAACAATGTCGCCGCGGCAAGGAGCATCGGCAACTCCGTCAGCCGGTGCAGCAATCTGGCGAAGGATTTCATGAATGGCTCCTTGCGGGCAGGTGCGCGGGGGCAGAGCGGCGCCGTGCCCCCGCAATCTTGTTATTTGCCGTAGGATGCCATTGTCGATGCCACCATCTCATGGGCAGCGTCGGCATCGATTCCGAGCGCCGAAATCTCGGCCAGCACCTTGGTGCGCACACGCGCGGCC
>JAHJOS010000303.1 GCA_018820005.1 Alphaproteobacteria bacterium
ATGACGGCGCCCTGGGCCTGAAAGGGCAGCATGGCGTGGGCGGCGTCGCCGATGAGCCCGATTGCCCCCTCGTGCCAGGTTTCGGTCGCCACTGTTGACATGATCCAGTAGGCCCAGGTCCCCTCGGCTGCTTTCATCAGCGTCTTGAACTGACGGCTGGGGAGCAAGGACCAGGGCAAGCGGGGCGCGGACGGCGGGTTGTTGAACGCGGCCTCTTCGGCCTCTTTGGCAAACAGGGCCACATTGATCCGCTTGCGGTGGGGTAGCGGGTAGCAGACTGCATGATAGCCGGGAGCCAGCAGCAGGGTCGTGCGATCCATCGCGACGACACTTTGCAGGGCATCCATTGGGAGTGTGGTGCGCCAGGCGACATAGCCGGAGTAGGTGGCCTCGTCACCCATCAGCACATGCGTACGTGTGTGCGAATTGACGCCGTCGGCGCCAATGAACGCATGGGCGCGGGCGGTGCGGGACTTGCCATCGGCCTCATCCACGGTGACGGATATGCCGCGGGCATGCGAGACGACGTCGTGGGCCCGCACCCCGAACAGAATATCGATGCTGGCAAAGCGCTTGCAGGCCCGGAAAAGCAGTTCCGCAAGATCGGCGCGATGCATGACGACATAGGGTGCCCCGAAGCGTTTCGGGATCTCGTCGCCGAGCTTCAGGGTGACAAGCGGCTTTCTGGCGCGAAAGGGATAGACGTCGATCCCGGACGGCTGGAAGCTTTTGGCCTGCAGGGCCTTGTCGAGCCCGAGCCGGTTGAGAACACGTCGGGCATTGGGGCTGATCTGCAGACCGGCGCCCACTTCCTGAATGGACTTGTTGCGCTCGAGTACAACCACTGAGGCGCCGAATTTGGCCAGAGCAAGGGCGAGAGTCAGCCCGGCAATGCCGGCGCCGGCAATGTAGATGGTGCGGCCATTGCCTGCCATCGGGGCAGGGCCCCTAAGCTGCTTCCGACTGGTAGACGGCCGAAAGCGGCTCGGATGTGCCGGCGGCAAGGTTCGGATTGAAAACGTACAGCGTCGAGCAGTAGGCGCAGACGATCTCGTTGTCCTTACCCATGTCGAGATAGATATGCGGATGATCGAAGGGCGGCAGGGCGCCGATGCACTGGAACTCTTTCGACCCCACCTCGATGCGGGCGAGCCCTTCGGTGTTGTGGAAGTGCGGAGTGCTCGAATGTGCCATGATCGGACCGTGGACAGGTTTTGAATTGGGCGGACCATAGCGAAGCAGGGTGGCAATTGGAAGGCTTGGATCGTGGCGGACACGGTGCTACATCGCCCGCATGCCAAGCTTTCTTTCAGACGGGATCGCCATCGCCTACGAGGTGCATGGTGAAGGTACGCCGATACTCTGCATTCATGGCTTCGGGTCATCCGGCAAGATCAACTGGATCGATACCGGCTGGGTTCAGGCGCTGACCGAGGCTGGCTATCAAGCGATCACCTTCGACAACCGGGGCCACGGGGCTTCGCGCAAGCTCTACGATACCAAGCTCTATTTCGCCCATCAGATGGCTGAGGATGCGCGAAACCTGCTCCGGCATCTGGAGGTCGAGCGTGCCGCGGTGATCGGATATTCGATGGGTGCGAGGATTGCCGCGTTCCTCGCGCTCAATCATCCCGACGCTATATCGGCCTCGGTCTGGGGAGGCGTGGGGCTGAACCTGATCAGTGGATTGGCCGATTCCGAGACCATCATTTCGGCGCTGACGGCAGATTCCCTCAGTGAGGTGAAGGACCGGATCGGACGACAGTTCCGCATATTCGCCGATCACAACAAGGCGGACAGGGCGGCCCTGGCAGCCTGCATGGTGTCATCGCGTGAGCCCATGTCTGAAACGCAGGTGCGGCGGATTGCCGGACCGGTGCTGGTAGCCGCCGGTGCGGACGACGAAATGGCAGGCGACCCGGCGGCCCTGGCAAATCTGCTCCCCCGCGGTGAGGCATTCACAATCGACAAGCGCGATCACATGCGGGCGACAGGCGACCCCCAGTTCAAGCGCGCCGCCCTCAGTTTCCTGGATCGCCATCGCTAGGCGTTCAACAGGCCTTCAGCGAAAAATGAACCAAACAAAGCGACTGGGCTTTGTTCTTTGCAGGGCGATGGCCTATTATCGGTAGATCACGATGGAGAATGACATGGCCGGGACACCCAAGAAGGCGTCACATCTGAAGTCGGTCGATCCGGTCTGGGATGCGGTGGTCACTGACGCGCGGAACGTTCTGGCTATCGAGCCGTCGCTGTCCAACCTTCTGATTTCGTCGGTTCTGAATCACGACACCTTCGAGGAGGCTCTGGCTCACCGCGTGGCCGAACGCCTTCATCACCCGGATGTATCCGCCGATCTCATCCGCCAGGCGTTCATGGACGCCCTGCAGCGCCGGCCGGAGATCGGCCAGGAATCGCGCGCGGATCTGGCTGCCACCTTTGAGCGGGATCCGGCGTGCCACAAGGTTCTCGACGCATACCTCTATTTCAAGGGGTTTCAGGCGATCCAGACGCATCGCTTCACCCATCAGCTCTGGAACATGGGGCGCAAGGATTTCGCGCTCTATCTGCAGAGCCGCTCGAGCCAGGTCTTCCAGGTCGACATCAACCCTGCCGCCCGGATCGGTCGAGGTATCATGCTCGACCACGCGACCGGCTTCGTCGTCGGCGAGACCGCGGTGATCGGCGACCATGTCTCCATCCTGCAGGATGTGACCTTGGGCGGAACGGGCAAGGCGGAAGAGGATCGTCATCCCAAGATCGGCAATGGCGTGCTGATCGGCGCAGGTGCCATTGTGCTGGGCAACATCAAGGTCGGCGACTGCGCGCGGATCGGGGCCGGATCGGTCGTGGTCAAGGAAGTTCCGCCGCGGGTGACCGTCGCCGGGGTCCCGGCCAAGATCATTGGCGAGGCCGGCTGTTCGCAGCCATCGTCGCGGATGGACCACATGGTCGTGGTACCTGACACCAGCGGCTGATCTCACCGAGACGCCGCATTTTCGCCCTTTCGAGCGGGGAAAAGCGCCCGCCGGGATTGTCCGGTGGTCCGCAATGCCTATTGTGGCGAACCCAACGACACAGGAGCGGCACTTGAACCACCCAGAAATCATCAAGCTCCAGAAATTTCTGCAGCAGAAGTTCAACAACCGCGCGCTCGACGTTCGTCCGCGGAACAAGCAGAACGACTCCGTCGAGGTCTATCTTGGCGACGAATTCCTTGGCCTGATCTACGTCGATGACGAAGACGGCGACCGGTCCTACAATTTCCAGATGGCTATTCTCGACGTCGATCTCGACGAAATCCAGTAGGCAGAGGCCGGAGGCCCGCTAGATGCCGATGCGGGCCAGCGTCGCCAGCATCACCGGGTCGAACTGCCTCCAGTTTTGCAGTGCGTCCGCACTGAAGGCATAAACCGCGGCGAGCCCGGGGCCGAGATTGACGGTCCTGAGGCAACGCGTTGCCAGACCATCAGCGACAGCCGGTATACATTTGGCGACGAACGGGTCGGGCGAGATGGGGTCGTACCAGACGGTTTCCCCTCGCAGGCCTTCCCCGATGACAAGCGGCTTGCCGACGAGGCCCGGCGGGCCCTCGATCTGATCCGTCTGAAACTGGTGCAGATAGACGCCGTCCAGGAGTCGTGCACTTGGCCGGACGCGGCTACGCGGCAGGATGGTGACCTCAACAGGCATCAGGCTCCCGGCCGTTCCCAGTGGCAGTGCGAGTTGCAGGTCCACTTGCTTGGCGAAACCCTCCACACGCTGCTCCGCATAGCGGAACCAGGATACCGGGATGTCGAGATCCTTGCCGCCTATGGTGCGGACGAGTGTCTCCCCGTCGCCCGGCATGGCTGGGCTTTTGGCCGTCCGCCCTGCTGCGTCGATGGCATAGGCCAAAGCGATGGCGGCAAGAGCTATCAGCGCCGCGATCGCGGCCAGATTAAATCCAACCGAATGGCCGTTGTGGGTTCGAGCAGCGGAAGGAGCGGGCATGGACGCCAGTTAACCAGAATTGCCGAGACGACGTGACAGCCGATAGGGCGCCGCATATGATTAACGAAGAGTTAATTGCGGTCGCCAGCCAGGGCGGCCATGCTGGGGTAGGGCGTATGTTGAGAGAATTTCTACTGGCCGGAATGATCATGGCCGTCGGCATGTCCGTGGCTGGAGCGGGGACGCATCTCTACCAGTGGTTGTCCCGGGAAACAGCGGCGCTGCGCTACGATGGCGCGACGCTGTTGCGCACGTTCGGTCTGCTGGCCGTCAGCTTTATTTGTGGACCGTACATCATCCTGCAGATGGGCTGGCGCCAGGAAGTCGGCGGCACGATCACCGTCAGTTCGGCGTTGCTCTCGGCATTTCTCGGGTTTGGCTGGAGCTTCATCACCGGACTTCTGGTGATGAGCACCTATTTCGCCATCTTCGGCTGACATCCGCCAAAGGGCATGAATCAGAAGGCCGGCCTCCCGGGAGGCCGGCCTTCTTGATTCCATCAGTGATGGCTAGCGCTGGGCGACGGTGACGACACGGTTGTCGATGATGTCCACCCACTGGCCGGCATTGGCCTGGCTCTGCCGCTTGAGGAACTGATAGGGCGTTTCCGTCCAGAGGCGGACCATGCCGTCCTGATTGTCGAGCACGAGATCACCGCGATCGGTTCGCACCATCAGGACTGCGTGTCCCTCGCCATTGGGCTGGCGAACCACCGAAATCAACAGTGTGCTGGGATCAAAGCCTTCAGCGATCAGTTCGCGCCGCTTTGCCAGGGTGATGTCCTCGCAATCCCCGTAGCCTTGGGGGTAAGTCCAGTACTCATCGACCTGGTAAAGGTCGAGGTCACTCACTGGCACGATCTCGCGGTTCATCCGGTCGTTCACCGCCACAAGCTTGCGCCAATTGGACTCGGTGAGCTCCTCGACCTCGACGACGCGCTTGAACGCACCGCATTCCGAACGGTGGATCTTGCAGAACTCGGAGTGGCCGATCGGGATGCTGGTCGGACCGGCGGTCTGGGCAAAGGCAGGATTTGTCAGATCGACGGAGGCGGCAAAGGCCGGTGTGCCGGAAAAAAGTGCTGCGAGTGCGATGGCCGCGACGGTCGAGACAATGTTGATCTTGCTTGGCATCTTCTGGAGCCCCCTGTTGGGCTTGAAGATGACGGGGCCGGATTGCCCCGTTGCCAAAACTAAGAGCTAGATTTTATGCGTGTCTTATCGATTCCGGTGAGGGTCGGTTAAGCATGCCGCAGTCGCATGCAGCCTGTCAGCTTTGGGAGTTTGGAGGCCTAGTTGAGGCGCAGGTTCTGCTGAACGACGTTGAGCATTTCCTGCGAGGAGGCGAACTCCACGGCAACGCCGTCCTGGAAGTGCCGAATGACGCGGGCGCGCATTCGGCCCAGAGTTACCGGTGTTCCCATGGCCGGGCGGACCGCAAGTTCGATGGCTGCACCCGAAAGGGAAATATCGATGATCTTGCAGTTGTAGCGGCGACCATCATCGAGCACGACCGTCGAATGGCGATTGTCGGGAACAACCCGCTCGTGCCGGCGGTCTTCCGGCAGGTTGAGCGTGTCCTTGTTGGCCAGCCAAGTGAGCTGGGCAGCCATCTTGTCGCGTTTGCGCGGGCTGGCGACGATGTCCATCATGAAGCCGCCATCGATATGGGCGACGACGCTGCCTTCAATGCGGCCAACGTGATCGATATAGGCGATAACCTTCTCACCGATCTGTCCAGCGATCGGAACCACCACGGCCGCATCGCCCGGAGACATCTCGAGCACCTGACAGGGGAACTCACGGCGGTCCTGCAACATGTAGCGGCCAAGCACCGAAATCTTGACGCGCTGAAAGCGCGCGGATGGTGCAAAGCTGCGCGGCGGTGCAAGGCGCTCTGAGGCGGGATCGTCGGTGATCATAAGATGTGCGGGCCCAGTCAATGAACTGACAGGGCTACGCTAAACAGTTTTGGTTAACCGAATGTAAGATTTGCGGCGACGGATGGACTAAAG
>JAHJOS010000304.1 GCA_018820005.1 Alphaproteobacteria bacterium
CATGGAGAACGGGTTTTTCCATCTGGGGCGCTTTGCGGCCTATTACGCGCAGATGTTTCATGAAACGCCGTTGGAGACCATTCGCAGCGCCTTGATGTGAATACGACCGAGCGCACTGGCGGTGCCAGCAGCATCGGGATGGGCTCGAGCAGCGCATGGCGCATGATGCCAGAGGCCACGGCACGATAGACCAGACAGGGGATGCCCAAGAGGCGCCCCTGCCCCATCGCGTTGACGCTGTCGGGCAAGCCGAACCGATTGGTGCCACAGCTGTGCAACGAGATGGCGCCTGAACAATCCAACCAGCAGAAAATTATCGAGCGCTTCCCGAGGGCCAGATGCGGGATGCCGCAGCGACGGCGTCAGCCTTCGAGCGCCAGCCCGCGCGCCATTTCGGCTTCAAACCAGCGCCGCACCAGCTGCATGGTGCGGTGCGAACGGTCTTCGCGCCAGGCGAGGAACCAGTGACCCGACCGGGTGACCATGCCCAGCGGCGCCACCAGCCGGTTGTGCTCAAGCGCGTCCCAGATGGCCGGTCCGGGGCCGATGGCGATACCCTGCCCGGCTTCGGCAGCCTGAACGCTGAATGAAAGGGAATCGTACCAGACACTGTCGCGCGCCGTCGGATTATGGCCCGCCTCGCGCGCCCAATTGGTCCACATGTCGGGCGGCCAGCGGATATCGAGCCGCGGCAATTGCCAGAGTGCTGCAGCATCGAGCGATCGCTCCCGTTGCAGCATCGGGCTGATCACCGGCCCAAAGGTCTCGGGCGCGACCGGGCTCACCACCATCCCCGGAATATCGAGCAGCCGCCCGACCCCGACATAGATATCAATCGAGCGATCGGCCGGATTGATCTCACGCGTCCAGGTCGTCACCCGCACCGAGATTCCACCCAGCGCCTTTTCGAGGCTTTGCAGGCGCGGCACCAGCCAGCGCAATAGAAATGTATCGGGCGCGGTGAGCATGATCGTGGATTGATCGTGCAGCGCCCGCAGATGCTCTGTGCCCCGGCTGATCGAGGCCAGAGCCTCCGTCACCGTGGCAGCAAATGCCGCCGCCGCCGGCGTCAGACGCATCGACCGATTGCCACGCTCGAACAGCGTAACGCCCAGTTCGTCCTCAAGATTTTTGATGTGCCGGCTGACTGCACCATCGGAAACCCGCAACTCCTCGGCGGCGCGACGGATGCTGCCCAGCCGGGCCGCAACCTCGAAAGCCCGCATGGCATTGAGCAGGTGCAACATGGTTTGCCTCAGGAAAAGTCAACCGAAGCCCAGAATAGTCCACTGTCGCAGCCTTGTCATCTGCCCTAGCGTTGCTGCCAGTTACGTGAGAAAGCGCAGTCCCCGGGGGGAGACGGCCATTTCGGCACCCCTCAGTAAAACTGCGCCAATTAAAGGTTTGGCGTTTTGAGTGTCGCGCACCGCATCATTATCGATTGTGATCCCGGCCATGATGACATGGCGGCCATTCTGCTGGCAGCATGGCATCCCTCCATCCAGCTCGAGGCCATCACCACCGTCTGCGGCAATGCCCCGCTGACCCACACCACCAACAACGCCCTGCGCATCGTGGACGCCTTTGGGCTCGATGTGCCGGTTTACGCCGGGGCGGAACTGCCCCTGCTGCATCGCTATGAGTTCCCGGCGGCCTTCCATGGCCCCAGCGGGCTCGACAGCGCCGGCGAAGAATTGCCGCCCGCAACCAGCACGGCTCAGGCTCAGCACGCGGTCGATGCCATCATCGAGCGGGTCGAAGCAGCACCGGGCGAGATCACGCTCGTCGTCATCGGCCCCATGACCAATCTGGCGCTGGCGCTGGCGCTGCGTCCATCCCTGGCACAGACCATCAAGCAGGTCGTCTTCATGGGCGGCTCGGCCACCGAGGGCAATGTGACGGCGGCGGCCGAGTTCAACATCTGGGCGGACGCCGAGGCAGCGCGCATGGTGTTCCGCTCAGGCGTCAAGCTGGTCATGTTCGGGCTCAATGCCACCCACCAGACATTGATGCGCCGCGAGGATGTCGCGAGCATCCGCGCCGCCCGGCCGGGCGTGAACCCCGTCGCCGACATCATGGATTTCTACTGCGGCACCTATTATCGCTTTGCTGGTGCCGACAAGCCCGGCGCCCCGATGCACGACCCTTGTGCCATTGCCTGGCTGATCGATCCTTCGGTCTTTACGCTCAGCGAGCGTCCTGCTGAAGTGCTGGTCGGCCCTGACGCCAGCTATGGCCAGACGCTGGTGGATATGCGCCCGCAGGACCCTGCCCATGATACGCGCATCAAAAATGTCGCCGTGGCCATGACGGCAGACGCCGAACGCTTTGCCGCGCTGG
>JAHJOS010000305.1 GCA_018820005.1 Alphaproteobacteria bacterium
GCCTGGGTGGTCAGCACGGCGCGGCCGCCGGGGGCGATCTCGGCGGTCCATTGCATATGGTCATCGCCGGTGAGGCCGCCGGCGGTGTTGATCAGCACGGCTTCGAGCGCATTGGAATGGGTATGGGGCAGGCGAATCTTGGCGCAGCCATCCTGATAGAGCTGGTCGAGCCGGGTGACACCATCGCGCTGCTGGGTAACGAGGCCGCCCACGCCGCGGGCCCGCTGCATGCGGGGACCCGGCACCTGTGCAGGGGACAGCTGAGGCGCGTCGATCAGCATGTGGTGTGTCCCGTGCCGGGCAGGTTTGAGCAGCGCAGGCAGACAGAAGGCATGGGCATTGCAGCGCCCGGCAGAGCGGGCGCCGTCCTCAACTAGACCATCAGATGGCGGCGGACGTCGGGCAGGTCCAGATCGCTGGCAGGGCCGGCATGCTGGATCTCGCCACGATCCATCACATAGATATCGTCGGCGATCTCGCGGCAGAAGTCGAGGAACTGTTCAACCAGCAGAATGGTCATGCCCTTTTCGTCGCGCAGGAACTGCAGGGCGCGGCCAATGTCCTTGATTATGGAGGGCTGAATGCCCTCGGTGGGCTCATCAAGCACCAGGACCTTGGGTCGGGTGACCAGGGCACGCCCGATTGCGAGCTGCTGCTGCTGGCCACCCGAGAGGTCACCGCCGCGCCGGCCCAGCATGGACTTGAGCACGGGGAAGAGCTCGAAGATGTAGTCGGGTATGTTGCGGTCGCTGCGCGGCAGGCCGGCGTAACCGGTTTCAAGGTTCTCCCTGACCGTGAGCAGCGGGAAGATCTCACGGCCCTGCGGCACATAGCCGATGCCCATGCGTGCGCGCTTATAAGGCGGTGCCTTGCGCAGTAGCTCGTCGCCGAAGCGGATCTCGCCGGCCGAAATACCGTGCACGCCGGTGACGGCGCGAAGGGTGGAAGACTTGCCGACGCCATTGCGGCCCAACACGGCGGTTATGCGGCCGGGCTGGCAGGTGATGGACACCGATTTCAGCGCCTGGGCGGCGCCATAATGCAGGTCGATCGCATTGATGGTCAGGGCGGTGCTCATCGTCCGAGATACCTTTCGATCACGACGGGATTGGCGCTGACCTGGTCAAGCGTGCCCTCGGCCAGGACGGAGCCTTCGGCCAGGCAGGTGACGCGCGAGCCCAGTTCGCGCACGAAGCTCATGTCGTGCTCGACCACCACTACCGAACGCGTTTTAGCTATTTCGCGCAGCAGCTTGGCTGTCTCGACGGTTTCGGCGTCAGTCATGCCGGCCACGGGTTCGTCGACCAACAGCAGCTTGGGGTCCTGCGCCAGCAGCATGCCGATCTCAAGCCATTGCTTCTGACCATGGCTGAGGTCGGCGGCCAACTCGTGCTTGCGGTCAAGCAGGCGCACGGTTTCAAGGATTTCGCTGATGCGTTCATTGTCTGCATTGCTGGCGGTGTAGAACAGCGTCGCGAACACGCCGCGAGGCTTTTTGAGCGCCATCTCGACATTGTCCCAGATGGTGTGGCTCTCAAAGACCGTGGGCTTCTGGAACTTGCGGCCAATACCCAGATTAGCGATGGCTGCCTCGTCGAGCTTGGTCAGGTCGGTGCGGCCATCGAACAGCACCTGGCCGTCGTCGGGCCTGGTCTTGCCGGTGATGATGTCCATCATGGTGGTCTTGCCGGCGCCATTGGGGCCGATGATGGCAAGCATTTCGGCGGGGTGGACAATGATGGAGAGGTGGTTGATCGCCTTGAAGCCATCGAAGGCCACCGAGACGCCGTCCAGATAGAGCATGGTGCCTGACTTGTCGGTCATCGTCTTACTCCGCCGGCTTGGGTTGGTTAGTCGGCTCGATGCCGGCCTCTGCTTCGGCCGAGGCAGTTCGATCATGCTGCTCACGCCGGGTGGTGGCGCGACGATACTGCCCGATGAGACCGACAATTCCCTTGGGCATGAACAGAGTGACAATCACGAAGAGTGCGCCCAGGGCGAAGAGCCAGAATTCGGGGAGGGCGGCGGTGAAGTAGGATTTGCCGACATTGACCAGGAGGGCGCCGATGATGGGCCCGACGATGGTCCCTCGGCCGCCGATGGCGGTCCAGATCACCACTTCGATGGAGTTGGACGGCTCGAATTCGCCGGGGTTGATGATGCCGACCTGTGGGGCATAGAGCGCCCCGGCAATGCCGGCCAGCACCGCCGAGACGACGAAGGCGAAGAGTTTCACA
>JAHJOS010000306.1 GCA_018820005.1 Alphaproteobacteria bacterium
AGGTCTCCTCCAGCATGCTTTCATGCGGCAGGTTATCCTGGTCATGCTTGTGCGGCGGATAGGAGGAGGTATTGCCCTGCGGGGTAATAACCTCGACCACCAGGAGCGAATTGGCGGCGCCATCGTCCTCGGGCATGATGTTGTAGACGTGGCGCACATTGGCGCCCTTGCCGCGGGTGATGCGCGGGTGCCGGCCCGGTGGGATCACCTGCGCGGTGTAATTGCCGCCGCCAGGCGCCGCACAGACAGCCAGTTCGACCGCCGTGGTGGCATCGGCCACCCATTCGCTGCCCAGCGGCACATAGACCGCCCAGGGCGCGCCATCAAAAGGCGACATGCGCTCGCCGATGACGCCCAGATCCACACCGTCCACCGAGATGCGGGCCTTGCCGCTCACCAGCACCAGACACAGCTCATTGGCGCCGGCGTCGCCGCCGGCAACCTGGCCTTCGTTCAATTTGTGCAGGGCAAAGCCGACGTAAGTCCAGCCGGCATTGGCCGGCGTGACATCATGCACCAGTCCCGTCGTTCCCTTCGGGCGGACGCGGAGGTTGGGGTTGCTCGCCATTGGTGGGGTCCTCCTTGGGGAACGCATAGAAGAAGTTGTAGAGCGCGTAGAGCAGGGCTGCCCCGACCAGGAAGGCCCAGAACTGGTCCTTGGTCCAGAGCAGTTCCCATGCCAGCCAGATGGTCAGAAAAACCGCTACCGACAGGCGTCGCCACAGCGGACGAAACCAGCTTACTTCATTTGCCTTCACGCCGATCTGCCTTCCCGTTTCGATTGCGTCTGGCTAGCTCTTAGCACAGGGCAGGGGCAAAACTCACCCCTTGGGGAAGCCCTGTGTTTCGACGGTGTAGCCGGCCGCGGTCATCACCCGCATCAGCTCCTTGTGGCCGACCTGGGCCATCTTGAGCGGCGGATTGGCCTTGGGATCCTGCTCCGCCTCGACGACGAACCAGCCCTCATAGCCATAGTCAGCAAACTTCTGCACGATGGCGCCGAAATCGAGTGAGCCATCGCCCGGCACGGTGAAGGCGCCCAGCGCCACAGCATCAAGGAACGACTGCCTGGTGCGGTCGAGCTTGTTGATCACGTCCATGCGGACGTCCTTGACGTGCACATGGCTGATGCGGGCGTGGTGATTGTCGATGGCGCGCAGCACATTGCCGCCGGCAAAGGCCAGATGGCCGGCATCGAGCAGCAGCGGAATGCCGGCGCCCGAATACTTCATGAAGGCATCGAGCTCAGCTTCGGTCTCGACCACGGCGGCCATGTGGTGGTGATAGGCCAGCGGCATGCCCTGGGCGGCGCACCACTCACCGAACTCGGTGACCTTGCGGGCATAGGCCTTCATCTCGTCATCGGAGAGCTTGGCCTTCTGCGCCAGAGGGATTTCGCGCTTGCCCTGGATGGAGCGGCCGACCTCGCCATAGACGATGCAAGGCGCGTCGACGGCCTTGAACAGCTCGATCATGGGGGCGATGCGGTCCTTGTTGGCCGCCAGGTCCTCCTCGACCAGCGTGCCCGAGAACCAGCCACCGCACAGCGTCACGTCGGCCGCCTTAAGGATGGGCAGCATGACATCGGGATCGTCGGGGAAGCGACGGCCCTTTTCCATGCCGGTAAAGCCTGCCGAGCGCGACTGGCGCAGGCATTCTTCCAGCGAGACGTCGTCGCTCAGTTCCACCAGATCGTCGTTCCACCAGGCGATGGGCGACATGCCGAGTTTTGCTTTCAATTTATGCTCCGAATTCTGGCCCATAGGGCGTCGTCAAATTGGCAATGTCATTCCGGCGGAGGCCGGAATGACACTGAGGATGGGAGGTGGCCGTGATTAGCCGGCGCGCTGTGCCTTGAGGGCTTTCACATAGGCTTCGCGCGCGGCATTGACCTGCGGGCGATCGCTGACTTCCGGCACGGCCACATCCCACCAGTGCCCGCCGGCATCGGTCGTGATCAGCGGATCGGTGTCGATCACGATGACGGTCGTGCGGTCATTGGCTTCGGTCTCCTGCAGCGCCGTTTCCAGCTCGGCAATGGAGTTCACCTTGCGTGAGACGGCGCCCATGGCGGCGGCATGCGCGGGAAAATCGATTCCGGGCAGCGTGACATGGTGGGTGTCCTCCAACAGATTGTTGAAATTGGCGCCGCCGGTGGCCATCTGCAGCCGGTTGATGCAGCCGAAG
>JAHJOS010000307.1 GCA_018820005.1 Alphaproteobacteria bacterium
CGCGCTGGCACGCTGGTTTGCGGGCCGAGAGGCTTGCGCGTGGCTATAGCGATCTGATGCTGTTCGACGCTGGTCTGACCGAAGTCTACTCGGTCGACAAGCGGGCCGATTTTGGGACTGATTTCCGGGCGGGGGAGGGACCCTGGTCGGATAGTGCGCTGGGTGGATTGCTTCGCACCGCGCTCTCGAGCCCGGCTGAAGCTGTTGTTATTGCGGACTTTTCTTCCTATGGGCCTGCTGCTGGTGCGGCTGAGAGTTTCCTCGCGGCGCCGGTTTATGGGTCGGCGGGGGTTGTTGGCGTGCTCGCAGTTGCGCTGCCGCAGGCGGGGGTTGGCAAGGTGCTCGAACGCCGTGCTGGTCTGGGCGCAGACGGCGCCGTCCTGCTGATTGGGCCGACGGGGGTGGTCGCAGGAAACAGCCCGGATTTGCTGGGTTCTGGCAGCGATCTGGCGGCTGCGGCGCTAGGTGGCACGCGTGGATCGGGCACGGTTATTGCGCCCGATGGGCAGGTGTATCGGGCGGTGGCGACGCCGGTGGACGTCGATGGTATTGGCTGGGCCGTGGTGGCGCTTGAGAACCAGGCAACAGCCGGCATTGCCCTGTTTTGGCTGGGTGCAAGCCTGCTGTTTGCCTGCGGTTTGCTCGCTGTTTGCACGCTGTTTGCCGGCGCGTGGTTCGCCAAGTCGGTGATGGGTCCGGTGATCGGGCTGACAGATGCCATGGCCGACATTGCCGATGAGCATCTGGACGCGGTCGTGCCCGGCATGGAGCGTGCCGATGAACTGGGTTTTCTGGCCGAGGCGGTGACCAGTGTGCGCGATCAGGGACGTCGGCTGCGCGATTTGCGGGCGGTGGAACTGGACCTGGGCCAGGAGCGCGCCAGCCAGGAGCGGGCAGTCGAGATGCTGCATGCCGAGATCACTCGGGTGATCGACGCCGGGCTGGATGGCGACTTCAGCCAGCGGCTGGGTGTGCGCCGGGCGGATGGCGAACTGGCAATGGTGGCCGATAAGATCAATGCGCTGATGGCGGCAGCTGAAGCGGGGCTTGGCGAGGCCATTGCGCTGCTGGGCGCGACGGGGGCGGCAGATGCACTAGCTGATGATGCGGCGAGCGGCTTTGAGCAGCTGCTGGCACAGAGCCATGCAGTGGTGCGACGCTTGGCTGGGATCGAGGCAGAATTGGCTGAAGTCGCCGAGGGTGCGCAGGCCGGCGCTGCGGAGATGGTCTCGGCAATCGATGCGCTGGGCGCGGGCGCGAACGAACAGTTGAGCCTGCTGGAGTCTGCAGCCGAAAGCGTTGCGGCATTCAAGGCGGCCATTGCCAATAATGCGCGGCAGGCCAAAGAGGCCAGCGCGCATGCCGAAGCGGTTTCTGCGGATGCGCAGGCCGGCAATGCGGTGATGGAGCAGGCCAGGGCGGCCATGGGTCGGATTGCCGAGGCCTCTGGCCGGATATCGACGGTTGTCGGGCTGATCGATGATATCGCGTTCCAGACCAATCTGCTGGCGCTCAATGCCTCGGTCGAGGCCGCACGGGCAGGCGATGCGGGCAAGGGTTTTGCCGTTGTCGCGGTCGAGGTCCGGCGTCTCGCACAATCGGCTGCCAGCGCGTCGGGTGATATCAAGCTTTTGATCGAGCGCAGTACCAGCGCGGTGGACGACGGGGCCCATCTGGTTGTGGATGCTGCAGAGCGGTTGACCGCAATGCGTGACGCGATCCATGCCAATGCAGGGGCGTTGCAGGATATTGCCGAATTTGGTCTGCAGCAGGTTTCGTCGATCGATACAGTTGGCCAGGCACTTGCTGCTGTCGAACAGATGAACCAGCGCAATGTGATGCTTGCGCAGTCCAGTCACGCGGCGCTGCAGGAAACTTCGGCCGGCAACGGCGCCATCGTGGCCAGTCAGGCCCCAACCATTACAAGTCGCCGCCGCAACTTTGCTTGAGCAGTCATAGATCCGGTGTGGCCGGATTGAAGACATTCTGCCTTATTTATTTCCTGCCAATTATTTCGCTGAGATTTTTAGGGTGTGATGGGCCGACAAAAGTTCCGTGGTGGAGCTTTTTCGAATTCGTTAATCAGTTTTTGCTAGAATCGGCACTAGTTGATCTGCGTCAAACACCTGGGATTTGTGCTCGGATCAAATGCTTCAAACGGAACATTTGGTGTGCGCATGGAAAACAAGCAAGAACTGCAGAGCCGTCTCGACTTTATCGGTCTCGATGACGCGGCCCGCAAACGACTGTCGAACGTACACGGCGCTCTGGACAAGCATCTGCCGCTGGCGCTGGACAAGTTCTACAGCAAAATCAAGACAGTGCCCGCCGTGGCCCGGTTCTTCGATGGCAAGCCGCAGATGGATCGCGCCCAATCCAAGCAGATTGGGCACTGGAAGGCGATTGCTGCCGGCCAGTTCGACGATGCCTATTTCGAGGCCAGCAGCAAGGTCGGGCTTCGCCATGCGCAGATTGGCCTTGAGCCCCGCTGGCACATCGGCGGTTATGGCGTGATTTTCGAGACCCTGGTCAAGGGCCTGATCCACGACATGATGGAAACAGCGGTCGCTCCCAAAAAGGGCCGATTTGGCAGGACACAGAATGCTTCGCCCGAGCATGTGATGGCAGCCGCCGAAGAGATGTCGGTGGTGCTGGCAGATGTGCTCAAATCAATGCTGCTCGATATCGACATTGGCGTCTCGGCCTATTTCGAAAAGCTCACCAGCGAGGCGCAGGCCGCCGACGCAGCAGCCCGGCAGAAGGTGAGCCGCGCTGTCGATCTGACGGGCGCGGTGCTGCAGGATCTGGCCAAGGGCGATCTGACCAGCCGGATTACCGAGCAATTCGACCCCGAATTTGAACAGATCAAGGTCGACACCAATGCTGTCGCCGATCGCCTGACCACCATCGTGGGCCAGCTGCGCGATACGTCGGGCTCGCTGCGCACGGCAACAGGGGAGATCCTGGCGGGCGCCAATGACCTGGCCGATCGGACGACGCGCCAGGCTGCGACCATCGAGGAGACCACTGCCGCGGTAGAACAGCTTTCGGCCACCGTGGTGGAAAATGCCAATATGGCCGGGGTTGCCAATGAGAAGGCCCAGGCCGTGTCGCGCAATGCCACCTCCGGTGGCGAGGTGATGAATGAAGCCAATGACGCCATGGGCGCCATCCAGAACTCCTCCTCCAAGATCTCCAACATCATCGGGCTGATCGATGACATTGCGTTCCAGACCAATCTGCTGGCGCTGAACGCTTCCGTGGAGGCCGCGCGCGCCGGCGATGCCGGCAAGGGCTTTGCGGTGGTTGCCGTGGAAGTGCGGCGCCTGGCGCAATCGGCGGCCAACGCGTCTGCAGAGGTCAAGCAACTGATCGAGGCCAGCGCCACCGAAGTGCGCAGTGGTACGCAACTGGTGTCCCGCGCGGCGGCGACCCTGCTCGAAATCCTGACCGGTGCGCAGGAAAGCGCCTCGCTGATCGATACCATCGCGCAGGCCAACCGCCAGCAGTCCGATGCCCTGGGCGAGATCGCCGTTGCGGTGCGCCAGATGGACGAGATGACCCAGCACAATGCTGCGCTGGTGGAACAGACCGATGCTGCCATCGAGCTGACCGAGGCACAGGCCAGCCAGCTTGATGACATCGTTGACGTCTTCATCCTCAGCGAGGCGCCGCGACAGGCCGCAGCGCCGGTCCGTCGGCCTGCCAAGCCGGTGGTTTCGGCCAAGCCCGCAGCGGCTGCAAAGCCGGTGCGTGCGCTCAAGACCTCGAGCAGCGCCGCAGTTTCGCCGGACTGGAACGAGTTCTGACGACAGCATCTGCTGACAAACACTGTCAGCATGGCCTGACTAGACAGATGCGCGCCCCAATCAGGGCGCGCATTTTTCGTTTTGGAGTGCGGCTGCATGAGTCCAAGCACAGACAAGGGCCCTCGGGGCAAGGCGCCCCACGGCGAAGGCACTGCAAGCGAAATTGCGTGCGCTTCGGTGCCATGCTGCCATCTGGTTGCGCTGTGACGCCGCCGGGCCTCGATGATCTGCTGGTGCCGCTGCCCGCCGAGATCGGCTTGCTCTGTCGGGATCTGGTGGCGCTGGTGGCGAGTACCCCGGGGTTGGACGGAGCCGTCAAGACCGGCTGGCGTTCGATCAACTTTCGCCATGCCAGAGCGGGCCATGTCTGTGCGGTATTTCCCCATGCCGATAGGGTTTCGCTGTATTTCGAGCATGGCAATCTGCTCGAACAGGGGCAGGGCGTGCTGGAGGGCGATCGGCTCAAGAAAGGGCGCTATCTGCGCTTGCGGCCTGGTCAGGAGATGCCGGTGGACACGATCGGCATTTTACTTAGCGAGGCCATTGCCCTGTTTGCGTGAAGCTGGTTGAACTGGCGGCACACGCTGGAGATTGGCATGGCACGCATTGGCCTGGTGGCACATGATGACAAGAAAGACGAATTGTGCGCCTGGGCGGATCGGCACAAGCGCAAGCTGTCAGAGCATCGGTTGTGGGGGACCGGCACCACGGGCAGCCGCGTGATTGCTGCCACGGGGATGCCCGTGACCCTGCTTAAGAGCGGGCCGCTGGGCGGGGACCAGCAATTGGGCGCCATGATCGCCGAAGGGCGGCTGGACGTGCTGATCTTTTTTATCGATCCGCTGTCGGCGCAGCCGCATGACGTGGACGTCAAGGCGCTGACCCGGCTGGCCACGCTTTACGATGTGATGTTTGCCAATAATGAAGCAACGGCCAATGCAGTGCTGGCATACCTCTAGGCCCTGATAGGCGGCGCCAGCCAAGCCGTGGTTGACCCTGCGCCCGCCTTATGAGCAGATGCCACAAAATCGCCCGGATTTAACCGGGCACCCTTGGCTCAGGAAACAGGACGTAATTGGTGTCCTCCGACTTGGTTATCGACGTTCGCAACGTCAGCAAACGCTTTGGCGGTTTGACCGCTGTCAATAATTGCTCGCTCTCGGTGCGGCGCGGATCGGTCACCGGACTGATCGGCCCCAATGGCGCGGGCAAATCAACGCTGTTCAACATTGTTGCCGGCAATATCGTGCCCGATGAGGGCGCGGTGATTTTTGACGGGCGCGATGTGACAGGGCTGGCGCCCCATGAACTGTTCCGCACCGGCATGCTGCGCACGTTCCAGATCGCGCATGAATTCTCCAATATGACGGCGCTGGAAAACCTGATGATGGTGCCCGGCGACCAGCCCGGCGAATATCTGGGCAATGCCTGGTTCCGTCCGGGAATCAGCAAGTCGCGCGAGACAGAAGTGCGCAAGAAGGCGCTCGACGTCATCGACTTCCTCAAGCTGGGCCATGTCAGCAATGAGTTGGCGGGCAATCTCAGCGGCGGGCAGAAAAAGCTGCTCGAACTGGGCCGCACCATGATGGTGGACGCCAAGGTGGTGCTGCTCGACGAGGTGGCGGCGGGCGTCAACAAGACGCTGCTCAATGATCTGGCGGCTAATATCGAGCGCATGAACAAGGAGTTGGGCTATACGTTTTTTGTCATCGAGCACGACATGGATCTGATCGGGCGGCTGTGTGACCCGGTGATCGTGATGGCGCAGGGCGAAAAGATTGCCGAGGGCCCGATGAGCGAAATCCGCGCCAACCCGGCGATTGTGGAAGCCTATTTCGGCACCCCGGTAGAGGTGGCGTGATGCGGGTCTCCTGTTCCAAAAACCGGCTTCCACTTTTTGGGGAGGCTGCGTAATGGCCCTGATCGAACTGAAACATGTCGTGGGTGGTTATGGCGGCGCGCCGATCCTCAATGGCGTCGACATGGCGATCGAGCAATCCGATATCGGCGTGATCGTGGGCCCCAATGGCGCGGGCAAATCAACCACGCTCAAGGCCATTTTCGGTCTGCTCAAGGTGACCGGCGGCACGATTGAATTTTTGGGCGAGAACGTCGCCAATTCCCTGCCCGACAAGCTCGTGCCCAAGGGGCTGAGCTTTGTGCCGCAGGAAAAGAACGTCTTTACCTCCATGAGCGTGGAAGAGAACCTCGAGATGGGGGCCTTCACCCGGCGCGACAGTTTTGTCGAGACCATGGAGTGGGTCTATGAAATGTTCCCGGTGCTGGCAGAAAAGCGGCGCCAGCCAGCGGGCGAGCTCTCGGGCGGCCAGCGCCAGATGGTGGCCATGGGA
>JAHJOS010000308.1 GCA_018820005.1 Alphaproteobacteria bacterium
CGCCCTTAACCCGCTCGGGACGCATGATGGCCAGCTCGAGCGCCGTACAGGCACCGTCGCTCCAGCCGATCAGTGCCGCCGTGGGCACATCGAGGTGATCCATGATCGCCAATAGATCGGTGGCAAGGCGATTATAGTGATAGGGCGCGCTGTCGGTCGTGCTGCGGCCGTGGCCGCGGGAATCGGTGACGATGACGCGATAGCCCGCATCGATCAGGGCGGAGACCTGATTGCCCCAATTGCCCGCATTGCCCAGGCCGCCATGCAGCAGGACAACGGTGGGGCCGCTGGAATAGCTGGCGTACCACAGCGCGGCGCCATCGTGCTGCAAATGGCCCTGGCGGTCGGCTTGTGGCAAGGCGGAGGCGCCATTGGCGGCGAAATCGGCAAGACGATCATCCATTTTCCACGCTCCCGTTGGCCGGGTTGTCCGGCGTATTTCGTGCTTCTGGTGAACTAAGCGGTCCGTGCCTGCCGGTCGCCTTGCTGCCTAATTGCTGCCCCAGAGGTTGAACCGGTGGTACGCCAGAGGGTATCCAAGATAGTGACCGGGCGGCGCGCGCCCATCAATGCCGATTTTTCTCGAGATGGTCTGGAGTGTTCAATGCGCTTTGTGGTTTTGCTGCTGACGATGTTGCTGGCCTGGCCGACGCAGGGTTTTGCCCAGACGGCTTTGCCTGGCGTCACCGGCGGTAGCGAAACGAGCACACCGAGCGCCGATGCCAGCATTGATGAGCTGGTCCGCATCATCGAGAACCCCGATACCCGCGCTGCGCTAATCAAGCGCCTGCAGCAGGCCGAGGCGGGCACACCGGCGGAGGCGACGGCCGAGGCGCCCGCAGACCTCAGCCTGGTGCGTCAGGTTGCCGAATATACCAAAGGCGTGGCTGAGGGCACGGCGGCAACGCTGCGCTCTGTCGGCAAGGTGTTTGTCGACCTGCAGGCGGGCCTGGGCGGCACGGGCAGTGCTGACTATTCGAGGCTCCTCAATGTGGCCGGCGGCGTGGTGCTGGTGGGCATCGGGCTATTTGGCAGCTATCTGGTGCTGCGGCTGTTGACCTATTGGGTCGAGCTGCGGATGGCGGCGCGTATTTCCACCGGTGGCTGGATGCGGCGGATCATCGCCGCCGTGATTGCCCTGGTGATCGATCTGGCGGCAGTGATGCTGGCCTGGGCCATTGGCTATGTCGTCGCGCTCAATTTCGTGGGCAGCGCGCAGGGGCAGATGGGGATCAACCAGTCCTTGCTGCTCAATGCCTTTGTGCTGGTCGAGGTGGCCAAGCTGTTGACGCGGGCCGTGCTGGCACCGCGGATCGCCGCGCTGCGCCTCTTGCCGGTCAGCGATGACAATGCGGCCTATTGGTCATTCTGGCTGGGCCGGATCATCTCGCTGATCGGCTATACGTTCCTGTTCGTTTCGCCGCTGCTGGCCGGCAATCTTTCGGCCGGCATTGCTGAGGCCGTCAAGGTGCTGGTGATGGCCACTGCCGTGACGATCGCTGTCATCGTGGTGATGCAGAACCGGGACGATGTGCGCAACTGGCTGCAGGGCCTGGCAGAGCGGCGCGACAGGGATGGCTTTGGACAGGTGCTGGCGCTGCTGGCGCAACACTGGCACCGGATTGCCATTGTCTATCTGACGGCACTGCTGGTGGTCTGGTTCACCAATCCTGAGCAGGCGCTGCCCTTCATGCTGACGGCGACGGCGCAATCGCTGGTTGCCATCGTGGTCGGGACCATCGTGGTGAGTTTCATTACCCGCTTTGTCAGCACAGGGCTGGCGCTGCCCAGCGATATCAAGGAGCGGTTGCCGCTGCTGGAAAAGCGGCTGCATGCTTTCGTGCCCACGGTGATGCAGGTGGTGCGCTGGCTGGTGATCGCTGGCGTCGTGGTGGCCATAGCGCAGGCCTGGGCACTGTTCGATTTCGTGGGCTGGATCAGCGCTGCCGAGGGGCAGGCGGTGGCTGGCGCGGTGATTTCGGCGGCGCTGATCGTGCTGATCTGCCTGGTGCTTTATGTGGCAGTGTCGTCCTGGATCGAATACCGGCTCAACCCCAATTTCGGCAGGAGCCCGACGGCGCGCGAAAAGACGCTTCTGGGGCTGTTCAAGAACGCCTTCACCATTGCGCTCGTGATCTTTGGCATGATGCTGGCGCTGGCCCAGATCGGGGTCAATATCGCGCCGCTGCTGGCCGGCGCCGGGGTGATTGGCCTGGCCATTGGTTTTGGTGCGCAAAAGCTGGTGCAGGACATCATCACAGGCATCTTCATCCAGTTCGAGAATGTAATGAACGAGGGTGACGTGGTGGCCGTGGGCGACAAGTCGGGCGTGGTGGAGAAGCTGACCATCCGCTCGGTGACGATCCGCGACCTCAACGGCACGGTGCATCTGATCCCGTTTTCCTCGGTCGACCAGGTCAGCAATATGGTGCGGGGCTTTTCGTTTCATGTGGCCGAGATCGGGGTGTCCTATGAGAGCGACATCGCCCAGGTTAAGCAGGCGATGCTCGATGCCTTCGATGTGCTGATGACCACCGAACACAAGGACAGCATCCTTGATGTGATGGACATGCAGGGCATTACCGGCTTTGGCGATTCAGCGGTGATGGTGCGGGCGCGCATCAAGACGCTGCCCGGCAAGCAATGGGCCACCGGCCGTGCCTATAGTGAAATCCTCAAGACGATATTTGGCGAACGCGGCATCGAGATCCCCTATCCACACGTCACCTATGTGCCGGGCGGTAGCGGGCGGCCGGCGGGTCTGCCGCTGCTGCCGGCAGAGGACAAGGCCTAGCAGGGAGCGCCGGCCCGTTTGGCGCGGGGGCGTGCCCCGGGCTGAAGGGGCTGGCGCGATTGTGATCGCCGCATTGGGGGGCGGGGCGTCTGCCTTAAGGCCATCTTAATTTGGTGGGTTAAAATAGTCATACGCGTCCGTTGCGGCACAAGGGACGCCTGCCGTTGCGCAGAGTGATTTACGCCTATCCAAAGGATCGTCATGTTGATTTCCCAGGGCAGGGCCGTTCCCCTATTGCGGCGACTTGCCGCCGTTTCTCTTGGCGTGTTGATGAGCGTTGGCGCGGTCGCGCCGGCCTTTGCCAATAGCGCCGATTTCGTGCGCCGCCTGTGGCCGCTGGCCGAGGCAAAGGGCGTCAGCCGATCAGCCTTTGAGGCGGCTTTTGCCAGCTACAGCTATCTGCCCAAGGTGATGGCGCTGACCGGCAAGCAGCCCGAATTCAGCCAGACCGTGCAGCAATATATCGACAAGCGCGTGACCGATGGACAGGCCCGCAAAGGGCAGGCGATGCGGCACGAGTGGAACCAGACGCTGACCGGGGCACAGCAACGCTGGGGCGTGCAGCCCGAGATCGTGCTGGCGATCTGGGGCATGGAAACCAATTACGGTGGCTTCATGGGCGGTGAGAATACCGTACATGCCCTGGCGACGCTGACCGAGGGCGGCTATCGCGCCAGCTATTTTCAGGGCGAGCTGCTGACAGCGCTGCGCATCATTACCGACGGGCATGTGAGCGCTGATAACATGGTGGGCTCCTGGGCCGGCGCGATGGGGCATACCCAGTTCATGCCATCAAGCTTCATGCGCTATGCGGTCGACTATAATGGCGACGGGCGCAAGGATATCTGGAATTCGGTACAGGATGCCCTGGGGTCGACGGCAAACTATCTGCACAGTTTTGACTGGCGGCCGGGCGAGACCTGGGGCTATGAGGTGCGCCTGCCCAATGGGTTTGACTTTGCCCGCGCCCGGCAGATGGACCGCGCGCCGCTGAGCCAATGGCAGGCCATGGGCATCCAGCGCGTCTCGGGGAAGGCCTTTCCACGCGCCAGCGATGTGGGGCGGCTCTATATGCCGGCGGGGGCCAGCGGGCCGACCTTCCTGCTGCTGCCCAATTTCGATGTGATCAAGCGCTACAATAATTCGGACAGCTATGCGCTGGCGGTCGGGCATCTGGCGGACCGCATCATTGGCGGGGGCAATTTCGCCACCGACTGGCCGGCGGGCGATTTTGCCCTGACCAAGGACCAGCGCGCTGAGTTGCAGCAATTGCTGGCCAGAGCCGGCTTTGATGTGGGCACGCCCGATGGCGTGGTGGGTCCCAAGACGCGGGCCGCCGTGCTGGCCTATCAGAAGCGTGCGGGCCTGCCGGCG
>JAHJOS010000309.1 GCA_018820005.1 Alphaproteobacteria bacterium
ACTCTAGGAGATCTACCCATGCAACATTTCAAAAACCTTCGTCGCTCCCTCGGCGCTGCCGCTGCCACTGGCCTGATGCTCGTACAACAAGCTCACGCCGCTCTCCCGGCTGATGCCGAAAGCGCCCTGACCGAAGCCCAAGCCGACGGCATCAAGGTCGCCGGTATCGTCCTCGGCATCATCATCGCGATTGCCGCCTTCAAATACATCCGCCGTGCGCTGTAAGGCACTGCACTCACCAAAAGCCCGATAGGCAGCTATCGGGCTTTTTCACATAAGGGCGCAACCATGGACGCAAACATGCTGACCACCGTGATCATCCTGGCCGCGTTCTGGGCCTTGTTCTTCGGCCGGGTGTAGGCATGCGTATAGCGATCGCGTTTATCGTCCTGCTGCTGGCTGCGCCGTCCTGGGCAGCTGATCTGCTTTGGCGGGTTGACGGTGTCCCCGGGACTTTCGGTTCTCCGTCTGCGGCCTGTCAGGCTTGGGTTACTGCCATTAATGCAAGCCGGCCTCCGGGGGCTACTCACTATACACTCGGCTCTGTCGTCAAAATTGGCCCGACTCAATATCGATGTCCTCTGGTCTATCAAGGCGTTGAGCAAGTAGGGGCCGGCGAAATTGCCAAGCGCTCTTCCGATTTTGTCTGTCCGCCCGAAAATGATGACTCCACCGGCGAGTGCATTCCGCCTCCGCCCCCTGATCCCTGCGAAGCGCTTTCCGGTTCAACCTCGTCGTTCTTCGCCACTGTGCCCAATGGCGGCACCTCGCTGCCGGGTGAATACGTCTGCAACAACGCGTGCCGCGCCACGTGGTCAGGGCAGTGCGGCTCAAATGCTCAAGGGGTTTCTGCGTGTTGGGGGCTGGCGACCTTTACCGGTGGTAGCTGCCTAACCGGCGACACACCCACCGGTGTGGGCACCCCACCTGTAGACCCGGTCGATCCTACCGATCCATCGAACAACTGCGGCCCAGGTCATACATGGTCAGGCACCACCTGTGTGCCCACTGACCCTACTGATCCGACAGATCCAACCGACCCCACTGATCCAACAGACCCGACCGATCCCACAGATCCCGACAATCCTGGTGGTGATGGTTCTACCGGCCCTGGTAATGGTGGTGGAGACGGTGACGGAAATGGCGATGGCGATGGCGACGGTAATGGGGATGGCAATGGAAACGGCGACGGTGATGACGGCGACCCCAGCGAAGAGGATGGCGAGGAAGAATGCGACCCGGCTACCGATCCCAAAAAGTGCGGCCAATCCAGTGTCAGCGGTGACACCTGCGATGCCGAACTGAAGTGCGAAGGCGATGCCATTCAGTGCGCAATCCTGCGCAAGAACAAAGAACAGGTCTGCCAGTGGAAATACGACGAAGGCGTACGCGGTTCTATCGCCGCTGAGCTGGCCGGCCCGGATTACCAACTGAAAGAACAGTCCGTCGGCGTCGGCTCTCTGTTCAATGACGCCCTCAGCAAAGGCCGCTGGTTGCCCAGTTCCTGCCCTGCACCCGAATCCATCAGCGTCATGGGCCGTAGCTATTCGCTGAGCTGGGAACCCGTGTGCCGTTTCGCAACCGCCATAGGGCCACTGATTGTTGCCCTGGCTTCGATCTTCTTCGCCGTCTCCATCGGTCGTGCACTCAAGGGGTCTTGATATGCCACTGCTACCCATACTCGCCACCTTCCTCGGTTCCATCGTCTCCGGTCTGGTCTTCCGGGCGTTGGCCTCGCTGGGCTTTGCCTACATGTCCTATGTCGGCATCGGCCGGCTGATCGACACGGTAGACGTCTACATCAAGGGCCTGTTTGGCGCGGTTCCGCCCTCGGTTGCCGCCGTCCTGGGGATGGCCAAGCTGGATGTAGCGATCAACATCGTGATCGCTGCTGTAATTGCTCGGCTGCTGCTGGCGGGGATGGATAAAGTCACCGGCACCATCACCGGACTGGCGCTGCTCAACAAGGCAGGTGGCTGATGTTTGTCCTGCGCACGGGCTTGCAGGGCAACGGCAAGACCCTCAACACCATCAAGGAAGTGGACGCCAAAGCCGCCAAGGAAGGCCGCGAGGTGTTCTATCACAACATCCGTGGCTTCAATCCACAGCACGAAGCCCTGCAGGCGGTATGGACTGAATTCGACACGCCCCAGGAATGGTTCAAGCTGCCGAACAACGCGATTATCGTCATCGATGAGGCGCAGACCTTCTTCCGGATTCGCAACCAAGCCTCAGCCGTGCCGGCCTATGCCAGCGCCCTGGAAACCATGCGCCACAGTGGCCATGAGCTGCACTGCATCACCCAAAACCCCGGCCTGATCGATCACCACTTCCGCAAGCTGTGTAACTCGCACATCCACTACGTGCGCGGCCACAAAGGCAAAGTGATCAAGCGCTGGGAGTTTGAGCGGGTCAACATGGATGTGGAGAAGAAGAACGTCTTCAGCGATGGCCAGGCCACGCGCATCCTGATTGATAAGAAGTACTTCGGTGTTTACCAGTCCGTGGCCGAAGGCTCGGAACACCACATGAAGTTCAAACCACCGCGGGCGTTGTTTGTCTTCATCGGCCTAGTGCTGCTGATCGGCTACTTCAGCTACGACGTGTACCAGAGTCGGTTTGCACAGCCTGAACCTAAACCGGTCGAGCCTGCAGCAAGCCAAGTAACAGCATCGGGCGTGATGCCGGCCACCGTCCAGGGCGAGCCTGAACCGCTCACAACAGACGACTACATTGCCCTGCGGGTGCCACGTCTGCCCGATGTACCCAGCTCCGCGCCGATCTATGACGACATCACCCGGCCAGTGACCTATCCCAAGCTGTCCTGCATGTACACCGCCGACCTCGGCATGGTGGCGAAGAACAACAAGCGCCTAGCTGTTGGCCAGCGTGACGGCAAGATCTACGGCTGCAGGTGCAACACCCAGCAAGGGACGCGAGCGGTGGTGTCGTTTGAAGCCTGCATGGCCTACGTCGAAGAGGGTGCCTTTGATCCTGCCAAGCCAGATCAGATCGCCCAGCCATCGCTCGACCCGTCCCAACTACAACCCGCGCAACAACCTACACCGCCGCCCACCTCAAGACCTGCACCGTCCGCGAACGCGTTAGCACCGGCTAACTCGGGGTGGCCGTCGCTGCACGGTTACCAGGGTGCATTGTGAAAGAGCGCAGCAGCGTCACGCTCGGCGCGGCGGTGAGAGTGCGCGTGAGGCACGAGCGCGCTGATGCGCCGCCGCGCATGCGCTGACGTCCCTGTAACACGTCAGATAAATACCAGTGAACAACCTGACTAAACCACAGTATTAGGTGAGAAATGAATAAGCCAAAAGACTTCGCAAGGCTCGACATAGAGACCGGATTAGAAAACCCAGCAAGCCGGTTGTTTGTTGATCCTGGCAAGATGGGGTTCATCGACCTGTC
>JAHJOS010000310.1 GCA_018820005.1 Alphaproteobacteria bacterium
AGGATCCGGAACAGCAGAGCCTCGGGCTTTTGCGTCGGATGCACCTTCTCGTCGGCGTCATCCTTGAGCCGCTCGGCGCCGGTGCAGATGGGGAACAGCCAGTCGCTGCGCATCTGGGTGTCGTCATTGGCCAGCTTCATGGCTTCATAATTGAAGGTGACGCGGCTCTTCTGGCTCTTGGCGGCCCAGATCAGCGTCTCATGCGCATTGGTGAACCGCGTGCCGCGAAAATTCGGCATGGGGTTGGCCTTGCGCCAGATCACATCGTTGAGCATCCAGAAGTCGAGATCCTGCAGCGCGGTGCCGACGCGGAAGATGTTGTGGTAGCTGCCGATGACCCACAAGGCCCCATCGGGCTTGAGCACCCGCCGCGCGGCCTTGAGCCAGGCGCGGGTAAAGGCGTCGTAATGGGCAAAACTCTCGAACTTGTCCCATTCGTCGTCGACCGCATCCACCTTGCTCTGGTCGGGACGGGTGAGGCCCTGGTCGAGCTGCAGATTATAGGCGGGTCGGCAAAGATCAGATCAACCGAGCCAGCGGGCAGGGCGTTCATGTGGTCGATACAATCGCCCACAAGGATGGTATCGATCGGGAGGCGCGAAGCCCCATCCGCATCGGCCACAGGGGCCATACGCGCGGTACTCAACATACACTTAACCCTAACGCATTACTAACACTCCCGTTATAGCGGACCAGCGTTAATGGAGCGTTTTTTCATAGGGTTAGCAGGAAGTTAAGGCTGCAATTTCAGTGCGCTAGACGCTGTCGAGACGTTGACGGGCCAGAGCTGCCGCAACCGGCGCGAAGGCCGCCCTGTGGTGCCGGCTGGCGCCCTGTTTGCCCAGCGCCAGCATATGGTTCGCTGTGCCATAGCCCTTGTGGCCGGCAAAGCCGAACGCGGGCGCATCCTGGTCCATAATCCTGCACATGCGGTCGCGCATCACCTTGGCCACAATGGATGCTGCCGCGATTGACACACTGCGCCCGTCGCCACCAATCAGGGCGAGACCGGGGCAGGGCAGTCCCATGGGCACGTCACGGCCATCGATCAGCACACGGTCCGGCACAAGGCACAGGCTATTGGCGGCGCGGGCCATGCCCCACAGCGTCGCCCCGCGGATGTTGAGGGCCAGAATAGTGGCGGGCGGCACGGCCACGACGGCCACGGCCAGGGCGCTGGCCATGATCTCGGCAAAGAGCTGCTCGCGCTGCGCCGCGCTGAGTTTTTTGGAATCATTGAGCCCGGCAGGAATCGCGGCGCCATCGAGCACCACCGCCGAGACGACCACCGGCCCGGCCAGCGGCCCGCGACCTGCTTCATCCACACCGGCGACAATGCGGGCGCCGCGCGCCATCAGCATGGTTTCGTGGCTATAGTCCGGGGCGGGCTTGGCAGGGGAATCGGTGATCATGCCGGCAGCATCGTCCTGCGGGCGATCAAGTCAAGCAAGCCGAGCCAGGAGGCTGTCGCGATCCGGCACGAACAGGTGGTGGCCCCGTCGGTTCGTCTCCTGCACGAAGTCATGCAGGGATTTGCTGGCGGCGATGTCGGCCTCGATATCGCCCTGGATGACGAGCCGCCGATCATACTGCTCCATCTTCTGGAACACCTCTCCGGCAAGGCGCGTGCTCAGATCGAGAAAGCCGGGCGCGAGGCGCGACACAGGCACACGATGATGTCTGGAAAATGCTCATAGGTCTCCCCTATGAGGTCAGGCGCGCTCAGGTCGGCGCCGACGAGCCCGCCCTGCTGAGCCAGTTCGCAGACGACAATTCCCTTGTGGGCGATGACATTCATGTCGATCTCCATGACATAATTCTGTGACGGCGGCCGGTGCATGGGTATAGTGGCGATCGCCGGGGGGCACCAGAACAAGAGAAACAGATGATTTTCCGCATCGGTGCCTTAGTTTTTGCCGCGCTGGCCTGCTCATTCCCCGTTGCCGCCGAGCCCTTCCACCATTCCTTTGGTGAATGGCGCGAATACAATCGCGACTGGCTCGCCGCCTGCCCCGATGTGATCGACGAGGATGCGACCGATTATTATGGCTTCTCCTGCTTTGCCAGCACCGGCAGCCAGGAACTCAACAGCGCGGGATTGCCTGCCTACAAGCTGACCGTGATGCGCAACCGGCTGAGCGGCGATCTTGATATTGCCGTAACGGTGGCCGCCGACGGCGTGCAAACCGACACCAGCCGGCCACTCGTGCTCAATTTCAGCGGCAAGGCGCCGCTGGCACTGGCCTTCGGCACAGATCTCGAAACGCGCTACAATACCAGCAACCAGTTTTACGTGGCCGAACCCGCGCGCAAGGCGGCGATTCTGGACCTGATGAAGCAGCGCAACGCGCTGACTGTCACCGTACCGTTGACCGGCGGCGATGCACCGACCAAGGCGGTCTGGCTATCCATGCGGGGCGTTCTTGCATCTATCGATTTTATGGCGGCCTATGCCCGCAAGGTGACCCAATACTGATTGGGCGCCGCCCTTTTCCGCAATCTTCATCTGGACGAGTTTATGATTCCGACGCCTGGCGCCGCGCTGCTTTTCGACATTGATGGCACTTTGGCCGATACCGATCCCCTGCATCTGGAGGCGTTCAATCGGGTGTTTGCGCCCTATGGGCACAAGTTCGACAAGGTGAGCTTTGCCCGCGAACTGCAGGGCCTTGCCAATGTCGATATTGCGCGCCGCCTGTTGCCGCAGCTCTCGCCGGCCGAAGGCATGGCGGTGCTCGATGCCAAGGAAGCGCTGTTCCGCGAGCTTGCTGCCAGCTCGGTTCACCCGGTGCCCGGGCTGTTCGAACTGCTCGACGATGCCGATGCTGCCGGCATCCCCATGGCTGCGGTCACCAACGCACCGCGTGCCAATGCGCAATTGATCCTGGATGGGCTGGGCATAACCACTCGCTTCAAGGCGCTGGTGATCGGCGCCGAACTGCCCCATTCCAAACCGCATCCGTTGCCCTATCTTGAAGGCCTGCGCCTGCTGGGCGCCAAGGCCGAAGTCTCGGTAGGCTTTGAGGATTCGCGCACCGGCATAGCCTCCGCAACGGCTGCGGGGCTGGCCACGGTGGGCGTACGGACGAGCCTGGATGACGCCGCTTTACGGGCCGCCGGCGCGGTTCTGACCACCGAGCGCTATGACGACCCCGCGCTACGCGCATTGATCGCGGCGCGCGTCCGCTAGAACAGGCTCATCTGTGCGCTTTCCAGGCGCGGCGCGACGAACAGGTCATTGCGCAGCCCCGGCAGTTTCACCTCAAGGCCATAGCGCTCGCGGGCCTTGTCGAAACGCTGGCGCAACAGCGTTGCGTAGGGGCCTTCGCCCGTCATGCGCGTGCCGAAGCGACTGTCGTAATCCTTGCCGCCGCGTGTGTCGCGAACCAGGGAGAGTACGTGCCGGACCCGGTCCGGGAAATGGCGCAGCAGCCATTCCCGGAACACGTCGCGCACTTCGCCGGGCAGGCGGAGCAATATCATCGATGCGCTGACGGCGCCCTGCGCCTTGGCGGCATCGAGAATGCGCTCGAGCTCCATGTCATTGATCGCCGGAATCATGGGCGATGCAAACACCGCCACCGGCACGCCCGCTTCACTCAAAAGGCGAATGGCTTCGAGCCGCCGGGCCGGCGAGGACGCGCGTGGCTCCATGCGTCGGCTCAGCTTGTGATCCATCGAGGTCATGGAAATGGCGACCTTGACCAGCCCGAGCTTGGCCAGTTCGCTCAGCAGGTCCAGATCGCGTATGATCAGTGCCGATTTGGTGGTGATCATCACCGGGTGCCGGGTTTCCAGCATGACTTCGAGAATGCCGCGCGTCAGCTTGTGCTTGCGCTCGGCCGGCTGGTAGGGGTCGGTATTGGTGCCCATGGCGATCGGCTTGACCTTGTAGCCGCGCGCGCCCAGTTCGGCCCGCAGCGCTTCCACCGCATTGACCTTGACGTAGATGTCGCGCTCGAACTCGATGCCTGCCGAATGGCCGAGAAAGGCGTGCGTCGGCCGGGCAAAGCAATAGGAGCAGCCGTGTTCGCAG
>JAHJOS010000311.1 GCA_018820005.1 Alphaproteobacteria bacterium
ATCGGTCACGTAAACCGTGCCTTGCTTGCCCACCCGGAAGTCGAAGCGCATGTCGTTGACATAGGTGGTGGGCAGGATCACCTCAGGTGGAAAGACCAGGGTCTTGACCACCCGGTTGCTGGCCAGGTCGATGGCGACCAGCTTCGCGCCGCCTGGACGCGGCGTGGCGAACTCCGGCGCGGCTGTGTCCAGCACCCAGATACGCCCCATGCCGTCGGCGACCACACTTTGCACACAGATGAATCCCTTGGCCGGGTCGTCCGGATCTTCGGTGTTGATGGCTGCATTGGGGTACGGCTGAACCCTCCCGTCTCGAATTTCACCCACTGTGAAAGGCACGGCGTCGCCCCAGCGCGGGAAGTTGACGAAGATACGCCCGGTCTCGCTGACGGTTACGCCGGTGGGCATGGCGTCATGGAATGCAAATACCTGATCAATCACCCCAATCGGCCGAGCCGACGCAGCGCTCGCCGGCAGCGGCTGGAGTTGCGTGGCGAAGGTGACTGGACTGGCGAGCGCCAAGGCCAACAGTGTGTGGCGAAACCGTTTTTCGATGCGCATGATGAGTCTCCTGCCCGCGCGGCGGGCGCTGGTCCATGGATAAGTCAGAAGCCTTCCAGAACGATCTTGCCCATGGCTTTGCCGCTTTCGATCAGTGCATGGGCACGCCGCAGGTTGGCCGCCTCGATGCGGCCGAAATGCTCGCCTACAGTCGTCTTAAGCACACCGGCGTCGATCAGCTTCGCCACACGGTTGAGCAACTGATGCTGCTTGATCATGTCGTCCGTCCCGTACAGCGAGCGGGTGAACATCAGCTCCCAGTGCAGCGCCAGCGACTTGCGCTTGAGCGGCACCACATCGAGCACGGCCGGATCGTCGATCAGTGCCAGATGGCCCTGGGGCCGCAACACCTCGACCAGTTGAGCAAGGTAGCTGTCGGTGTGGGTGAGGCTGATCACGTGATCCACCGCCTCGATACCAATGCCCTTTAGCTGCTCGGCCAGCGGCCGGCTGTGGTTGATCACATGATGCGCACCCAGGGCACTGACCCATTCCCGGGTTTCCGGGCGCGAAGCGGTGCCGATCACCTGCAGGCCGGTCAACTGGCGGGCCAGTTGCGTCAGGATCGAACCCACGCCGCCGCCGGCACCCAGGATCAGCAGGCTCTGTCCTGCTCCACCCTGCTCGCTGATGCCCAGGCGGTCGAACAGCAATTCCCAGGCAGTGATCGAGGTCAATGGCAAAGCCGCGGCACTGGCATCGTCCAGGCTGCGCGGCTTGCGTCCGACAATACGTTCGTCGACCAGGTGCAGCTCGCTGTAGCTGCCTGGACGGTCGATGGCGCCGGCATAGAAGACTTCATCGCCGGGTTGAAACAGCGTCACGTCGGCGCCTACGGCACGCACTACGCCGACAGCGTCCCAGCCGAGCACCTTGGGCTGTTCGGTAGCACCCTTGCCGGAACGGACCTTGGTATCGACCGGGTTCACCGCGATGGCCCTGACCTGCACCAGCAGGTCGTGCGGCGCTGGGGTAGGTTCTGGCAGCTCACTATCGAACAATGCTCGAGGGTCGTCGATTGGCAGGCCGTATTCGGTGAAGACGATAGCTTTCATGTGGGCAATCCTTGAAGGTCAGGTACAAGCGAAACGTAGGGGCATCTTCGTCTTCCCATACCCCTGGAAAAAGGCTCAAAATCCGCCAGCACTTTCACCACAGGTGTGAAAATGGTTCGGTTCGAAGATCTTCAGCTTTTCGTGCGCACAGCCGCGCTGGGCAGTTTCTCCAATGTCGCCCGCGAGGTCGGCCTGCTGCCGGGCCAGGTGGCCGCAGCGATCAAGCGCCTCGAGCGTGACCTGGATGTCCGTCTGTTCGCTCGCTCCACGCGCAGCCTGCGGTTGACTGCCGAAGGTGACCAGTACCTGCCGTTTGCCCGCGAGGTGCTGGATACCTTGCGCGAAGGCCAGGACCGGGTGCGCAGGGAAAGCACTCAGCTGCATGGTTTGCTGCAGGTCTCCGCGCCGTCAGATCTCGGCCGTAACCTACTGCTGCCGTGGCTTTCCGAGTTCCGTCGTCAGCATCCGGCGCTCAGCCTTCGCTTGCTGATATCGGATCAAGTGGCCGACGTATTTCGAGACCCGGTGGACGTTGCGCTGCGCTACGGTGTGTTTGACGATGCGAGTTGGGTAGCCTTGGCGCTGGCTCCCTGGAATCGCCGCGTTTTGGTAGGCGCCCCGCACTACTTGGAGCGTAACGGCAGGCCCCAAACGCCCGCCGATATTGCTCAGCACCATTGCCTGCTGTATTCGCTCAACGGACGCGCGCATGACCGCTGGCGGTTAGGTGATCAGACGGTACAAGTCACTGGCCCGCTGTACAGCAACGACGCCGACATCGCGCGACGCTTGGCGGTCGCGGGGGAAGGGTTGGTCTACAAATCCTGGCTCGACGTACACGACGACATCGAGGCGGGACGGCTGGAGATCGTGCTGGCTCAGTATCAAGGCGAGTCCACACCACTTAACCTGGTGTGCCCGCATCGCAAGCAATATTCGCCGGCCGTTCAGCAATTGCATGCACTGTTGCGCAGTCATCTCGATCCGCTGAAGCAGGAGCTGCCGCCTCTCGCGTCTGATCCTGGCCTGATCGCTTGAACGGCAATGCTAGATAGCAGCTGCCAGAACCAGTATCGCATCCCACGGTTCTGGCGGCCGAGACGCTACGGCTTCAAGCCAGCAACGACAGCTTCATCACGTCGAGCGTGATATGCCCTTCAAGCGTTTCGGCCAGCTCTCGAAAGACCGGCCCTTCAAGATGGTCTTGTAGCGCCGCCTCGTCTCGCCAACGCTCGATCATGACCAACCTGTCCGGCCGCTCGCTGTCTTCATGCAGCTGGTACTGGTCGCAGCCAGGTTCCTTGCGGCTTCGTGCGACAGCTTTGCGAAGCGCCGCTTCGGCCACTTCACGGCTGCCGGGCTGTAGCGTAATCGTGGCGACCACAATGATCGGGGTGTCCATGAATCAGTACTCCTAAGGGTTGATGTTTCGGGGCATGCCTGACCGGCATCCACACGATGGTGCCGGCCTAGGTACAGCAGGCGATTTGGAAGATTGGAGGTTCTGTTATCCGGCCAGACGAGTGAGCTGGGCACGCTAACAACTGTGCAGCAATTGCCGTTACTGCTGCACAGCCGTTGCGATACACGCCACTCCAACCCACCCGCGCCAGCGGACCACTCAGTACAGATAGCCAGGAAGAGCGGGCAACCGTGCGTTGTCAGCAGGCTCATGTTGGATGATGAAGGTCACGCCTTCACGGCTGGCCAGCTGCTCCAGCTTTTCCGACGATTCCAGTGTCTGGTCGTGGCTGAAGTTGAACGTCGGGACCTGATTTCTCAGCCTGTTCTCGGTGAAATGCCACTTTCACCAATATTGTGAAAATGGTGGCCTGCCAGCAGCACATGACGAAGGAATAGTTCAGCCAGGTTCAGATCGAGACACATACATGAGGCCGATCTGAACCTGCTGAACTAGGGTTTCGAAGCTGCGCGCCGATCCGGCGACAGCCGCCCACCAGCGTCATACACCCGATACGCTATCCGATTGGGTATCCGCCGTTCTAAGGCCGCCGATCCTGTCGCAGGCCACCAAGTCATTAAAGCCTCCAACATGGTTACCCTCGATATAGATCTGTGGCACCGTACGCCGGCCGGTCCGGACGATCAGCGCGGCGCGCTGATCGGGGCTGGCTCCGACGTCGATCTCCGTGACGTTAACCCCTCGGC
>JAHJOS010000312.1 GCA_018820005.1 Alphaproteobacteria bacterium
CAGCGCTTCGTGAAGGACGATGTGTGGGGCTATGCGCTCGACCGCTTTGGGCCGATGCTGGAAAACCACCCGATCTTTCCCGAGCGCGCCAATATCTCGATTGCCAATGTGGTGGCGCCCGATCGCATGATCCTGCGGACCTGGGAGCGTGGCGCGGGGCTGACCGAGGCCTGTGGCACGGCGGCCTGTGCGGCGGTGGTCAATGGCGCGCGCACGCGGCGGACCGAGCGTGCGGTGACCGTGACGCTGCCGGGTGGCGATCTGCGCGTCGAATGGCGCGATGACGACCATGTGGTGCTGACCGGTCCGGCGGAACTGGAATGGGCCGGCGTGGTCGATCCGGCCAGCGGGGCGTGGACCCGCGACGAGGCCGCTGCCTGATGGCGGTGCAGACGCTGACATTTGGCTGCCGCCTCAATGCCTACGAAGCCGAGGTGATGAAGGCCGAGGCCGAAAAGGCCGGGCTCGACAATGCTGTCATCATCAATAGCTGCGCGGTGACTGCAGCTGCCGTGAGCCAGGCAAGGCAGGCCGTGCGCAAGGCGCGGCGCGACAATCCAACGGCCCGGATCATTGTGACGGGCTGTGCCGCCCAGACCGAGGCGCGCAGTTTTGGCGAGATGGCCGAAGTCGATCTGGTGATCGGCAATCACGACAAGATGGATGCGGCCAGCTATGCGCCGATGGTTTTTGGCGCCCCGCTCAATGACAAGGTGCAGGTCAACGACATCATGAGCGTGCGGGAAACCGCGGGCCATCTGATCGAGGGCATGGATGGGCGGGTGCGGGCATTCATCCAGGTGCAGAACGGCTGCGATCATCGCTGCACTTTCTGCATCATTCCGTTCGGCCGGGGGCCGTCGCGCTCGGTGCCGATGGGCGTGGTGGTGGAACAGGTCAAGAAACTGGTCGGCAATGGCTGCCGCGAGGTGGTGCTGACCGGGGTCGATATCACCTCCTATGGCCCCGATCTGCCGGGTGCGCCGACGCTGGGCAGGCTGACACAGGCTATTTTGCGGCATGTGCCCGATCTGCCGCGGCTGCGCATTTCATCGATCGACAGCATCGAGGCGGATGCAGCGCTCTATGATGTGATTGCCAGCGAGCGCCGGCTGATGCCGCATCTGCATCTGAGCCTGCAGTCGGGCGATGACATGATTCTCAAACGCATGAAGCGCCGGCACAGTCGCGACGACGCGCTGGCCATGGCGGCAAGACTGCGCGCCCTGCGGCCCGATATGGTGCTGGGTGCCGATATCATCGCCGGTTTCCCGACCGAGGATGAGGCCATGTTCGCCAATACGCTCGATATCGTGGCCGAGGCGAAGCTGACGCATCTGCATGTGTTTCCCTATTCGCCGCGCCGGGGCACGCCGGCTGCCCGGATGCCGCAGGTCAGCAGCAGGATTGCCCGGGACCGGGCCGCGCTGTTGCGCGCTGCCGGCGAGAAACAGTTCCAGGCGCTGTGCGCCAGCCGCATCGGCATGACCGAGACAGTGCTGGTCGAGCATGGCGAGACCGGGCGCACCGAACATTATCTGCCGGTGAGCGTACCGGGCGCGCCGGCCGGCGAACTGCTGGCGCTGCGGGTGACCGGCATGGTGGATGGCCGCCTTGTCGGCGACGCGCTGCGCCAAGCGGCCTAACATTCAGAAAGTCTGCCGATGACCGAAAAGAAGCCGGGATTTTTCAAGCGCCTGTTCGGTGGCGAGGTGGCAGCGCCGACGCCCGTGCCGCCGCCGTCGCCTGAGCCCACTCCCGCTGAGCCGACCGCAGAACCCGAGATCGTGGCCCTGGTGTCCGACGCTGTTCTGGCCGAACCGGCACCGGAGCCGGTCGAAGCCGCGCCTGAGCCGGAAGACCTACCCCTGCCGGGGCCGCCTGAAACCACGCCGGCCTATGTCGAGGCGGTCGAGGAAAAGGCCGCGGAGGCGATGGTGACGCAGATGCGGGAGGTTGCCGTGCCGGCCGCCGAAGCCGCGCCGCGCGGCTGGTTTGCCCGGCTGGCGTCGGGGCTCAAGCGCTCGTCGGACCAGCTGACGGGCTCGATCGGGGCGGTGTTCACCAAGCGCAAGCTGGACAATGCGACGCTGCAGGACCTCGAGGACGTGCTGATCCAGGCCGATCTGGGCATCGAGACGGCGACCACGATCACCGAAACGCTGCGCCGGGACCGCTTTGACCGCGATGTCAGTGGCGAGGATGTGCGCGCCGTGCTAGCGGCCGAGGTGGAAAAAGTGCTGGGCCCAGTGGCGCGACCACTCGAGATTGCAGCGGGGCAGAAGCCTTTCATCATCCTGATGATCGGGGTCAATGGCTCGGGCAAGACCACCACCATTGGCAAGCTGGCACAGAAATATGCCGGCGAGGGCAAATCGGTGATGCTGGCGGCGGGCGATACTTTTCGCGCCGCGGCGATCGAGCAATTGCAGATCTGGGGTGACCGGACAGGGGCCACCGTGGTTTCCCGACCTGCTGGGGCTGATGCCTCGGGGCTGGCGTTCGATGCGGTGACACAGGCGCAGGCCGAGGGGCGTGATGTGCTGATCATCGACACCGCCGGGCGGCTGCAGAACCGCGACGAGCTGATGAACGAGCTCGAAAAGATTATCCGGGTGATCAAGAAGGTCGATCCCAGCGCGCCGCATGCGACACTGCTGACGCTGGATGCCACAACCGGGCAGAATGCGCTCAAGCAGGTAGAGATCTTTGGCAAGCGCGCCGGGGTGACCGGGCTGGTGATGACCAAGCTCGATGGCACGGCGCGCGGCGGCATTCTGGTGGCCATTGCACGCCAGTTCGGCCTGCCGGTGCATTTCATCGGCGTGGGCGAGGGGGTGGGCGATCTCGAACCCTTTACCGCCGCCGAGTTCGCCCAGGCCATTGCCGGGCGCGACTAGCCCTAATCTGACCACGCTTGCGACCTAGCGAGAGCTTGCATGACGGCGACGCTGCCCCCACTATTGCCGAAAGCCGATTTGAGACATGTCCATGACTGAAAAAGCCGAGCCAGAGATCAAGTGGGACGAACTGCGTCCCCAGATCATCAAGATGGCACTCGAACTGGGGCCACTGGTGATCTTCTTTATCGCCAATGCCCGGGCCGATATTTTCGTGGCCACCGCCTGGTTCATGGGCGCGATGGTGGTGTCGCTGCTGGCCAGCTGGCTGATCCTGAAAAAGATCGCCGTCATGCCGCTGGTCACTGGCGCGGTGGTGCTGGTGTTTGGCGGGCTGACGCTTTGGCTGCAGGACGATACTTTCATCAAGATGAAGCCGACCATCACCAATGGGCTGTTTGCCGTGGTGCTGCTGGGCGGACTGCTGTTTGGCCAGTCGCTGCTCAAATATGTGTTTGGCGATGTCTATCGCCTGCGCCCGGAAGGCTGGAGCCGGCTGACGCGCAACTGGGGCCTGTTCTTTGTGCTGCTGGCCGTGATCAACGAGGTCGTCTGGCGCGGATCAAACGCCTATTACGCCGCCGACCCCAAGGCCGCGACGGACCTTTGGGTGGCGTTCAAGGTGTGGGGCGTGATGCCGCTGACCGTGCTGTTCTCGATCAGCCAGGTGTCGCTGCTCAGCAAATATGCGCCGGTGGACGAGCCCAAGCACGTGCCGCCCATTGTGGTAGAGCTGTAGCATCGGACAGCAATTGCACGCTCGCCCCCACCCTACCTCCCCC
>JAHJOS010000313.1 GCA_018820005.1 Alphaproteobacteria bacterium
AGGTTCGAACCGGACAGCAAGCCGTTTGCTGGGGCGCCGCATTACTGGTCACTCGCTATTTGAACATGCTGAGGGAGACCCGGAAGGCTTTATCGCCTTCCTCCAGCTCTGTTTGGGATCGACCTCGCCTCTGGTGGGAGCATTGAGCCTTCGGACAATCAATGGCGTGAAGCATCTGCCATGTCGCAGTAATCGCATGTCCCTTGCCGCTGGACCTGCCGTGCTCCTTCGGTTCCCGCTGCCGGACAAAGATCCGTTTGGTGCACTGACGCAGCAGGTAAAGGAACTGAATGTTGAAATTGCTAAGCGCAAGCATGTAGAAGCGGTTCTGCTGGAATCTCTGCGCGAACGTGACGTGCTGATGCGCGAGCTTCAGCACCGGGTAAAAAACAATATGCAGATGCTTGCCGGGATGTTGTCTGGCGCCGCGCGTGAAGCGACTACCCCGGAGGCCGGGGCCGCGCTACGCGATGCGGCGACCCGGTTCTCCGCAGTCAGTTCGGTACAGCAGCTCCTATATGGTTCGGACACACTAGAGACAGTCAGCTCGGAGAGTTTTGTCCAGGGGTTGGTGAGAGCCGCGTCGAGCCTAACCAAGGATGAACTCGAAATTGCAACGCAAATTGACCCAGTGCAGTTGCCTATCGAACCCGCTATACCGATTGCTCTTATTCTGAACGAGCTCCTCGTGAACGCTATCAAACACGGCAGATCCGCTGAGAAAAAGCAGCGCATTGCAATTGCGTTTCTTGTGAATGGCAATCAAGTCCGGCTTGAGGTTCACGACAATGGCCCTGGTTTTGGTTACAGCACGATCACGCGAAGAGCTTCGGGGTTAGGGCTTGTCCGAGCCTTGCTCCGCCAGCTTGGCGGACGGCTCGATCTAGAGATTGAGAACGGCGCGCGCTGCGTCGCCACCTTCCCGCTCCCCCGTCGGAAGGGCTCGTAAACATGATTGCGGCGGCCCGTTCACAGCAAGTGGTCTGGCGGTGTATGACCGCAGAATCGCCGAAGTCGGTGGCGTCAGGATCTCTGGATCCAACGGCGAGCGCCGGGAAGCGCAAGGCCCGAATCTTGATCGTGGAGGACAATTATTTCGTAGCGCTGACAATCGAGAATGCCCTGATGGATGCTGGGTACGAGGTGCTCGCTGTCTTAGAAAGCGGCGAGGCGGCGCTCGAGAGCATCTCTGATGCTGAGCCAGATCTTGTTTTGATGGACATCCGCCTGGCTGGCGAGCTGGATGGAATCGATACGGCGTTAGCATTGCACCGACTAGGCATCGCTAGCTTGTTTGCAAGTGCTCACTTTGACCAAGCCATGAAACAGCGCGGCGCGGCAGCTATGCCAGCTGGCTGGCTCGTGAAACCATTCTCCGAGCCCGAAATAATCAATGCCGTCGAAACCGCGCTTTTCTCATTAAACGGACGCAGAGGCTGACTATCCCCAATGCCCACGGCTGCACTTTCAATTGCACCCGGCAATCCAGCCGCTGTTCAGAGCTCATGGGTAGGGCTGTGACTTCGTCAACGCAATTACACCTTGGTTGTCACTGCACAATGGTGTAGCCGCGCAGCAGTCATTTCCTTGAGCTCCCGCAAAGGAACAGTCCTGTACGTGTGTCTCGTACCCAGAGGCAGAGCCACAGCTCACATCCGATGCTGCTCCAGCAAGAAGTCTACGAAAACCCGCACCCGCGCCGGCATTGCCGCACCACCAATGAACACTGCGTGGATTGGCTCCCGGTCATCCGGGTTCCAGATCTCCAGCAGCGGCACCAGATCGCCTCGTTGCAGATCTTCGGCCACGCTGAACTCGCCGATACGCGCGATGCCCGCACCCTCCCGTGCCAGTTGTGCCAGCGCTTCACCACTGCTGCATTCGATGTTGCCGCTGACCTTTAGAGAAAACTCTCTTCCGTCGCGGATAAATGGCCAGTTGGGTTCGGCGCGGCGAAAGTTGAAGCGTAGGCAGTTGTGCCTTAGCAGGTCTTCTGGTTCCTGGGGCGTGCCATGGCGCTGCAAGTACTCCGGCGCAGCCACGACCACCTGGCCCGTGTCGCCGATCTTGCGCGCGGTCAGCGGGCTGTCGGGCAGATGGCCAAACCGTACCGCCACGTCGGCCTGGCCGCCGAGAATGTCGACCACCTCGTCGCCGAGGGTGAGGTCTATGACGATGTTCGGGTAGCGGGCACTGAATGCTGCCACCAAGGGAACAATGGCCAGCCGCCCGTGGCCAAGCGCGGCACTGACTCGCAAACGGCCCTTGGGCACGCCCTGGTCGGCGATGGCTTCTTCGACCTCGGCCATATCGGCCAGGATACGCCGGGCACCGAGCAGGTAGGCCTCGCCCTCGGCTGTGAGGGTGATCGCTCGTGTGGTGCGCAATAGCAGGCGGGTGCCAAGACGCTGTTCGGTGCGCGCGATGATTCGACTGACCGCCGAGGGTGTCAGCCCCAATGCCCGCGCGGCGGCCGACAGGCTGCCTTCCTGCGCCACCGTGGCGAACACACCCATTTCACCTGATCTGCCACTGAAGTCCACTTGTGCTCCTTACGCAAAGGTGCTTGCCGGAAATGCCATCTACCGCCACCAGGGACTGGATCGTAGCATTCACGGCATAGATAAGGAGCCTTCCATGCGCATCAATCCACCCCTTGTAGCTCTTGCCATTGGTGCCTTCGGCATCGGCGTTACCGAGTTCGCCCCGATGGGCATGTTGCCGAGTATCGCTGCGGATCTAGGCGTTTCCATTCCCGCCGCAGGTCTGCTGGTCAGTGCTTACGCCCTGGGCGTGCTGCTCGGCGCACCGCTGATGACCCTGACCACCGGGGAGATTCCCCGACGGTACTTGCTGATCGGGCTCATGGCGATTTTCACGCTAGGTAATCTGATGTCAGCCTTGGCGACCGATTACTACAGCCTTATGGTCGCCAGGGTGGTGACATCACTGAACCACGGTGCGTTCTTTGGCGTCGGTTCCATTGTCGCCGCCAGCGTAGTCCCCCCGGAGAAGCGTGCCGGGGCGGTTGCGGCCATGTTCATGGGCTTGACCCTGGCGACCATCGGCGGCGTGCCGCTGGCCGCCTGGTTTGGCGAACTGTTCGGCTGGCGCACCGCATTCTGGGGAATTACCGGTCTAGGCGTGGTAGCCATGGCCGCGTTGTGGATCGCCCTGCCCAACGTTCCGGCCCCGAAAAGCGTGGGTGTACTGGCCGAAATTCGGGTGCTGGGCCGTGGACCGGTGCTAGGGGCGTTGGCATTGACCGTGGTCGGATCGGGTGCAATGTTCACCGTCTTCACTTACATCGCGCCGATCCTCAGCAGCGAGACCCACGCGTCCACGGCTTTCATCACTGCCATGCTGGTGATATTCGGTGTGGGGCTGACATTGGGCAACATGTGGGGCGGCAAGGCCGCCGACCGATCAATTGACCGCTCCCTGATCGTTTCGCTGAGCGTGCTGATTCTTGTCTTGCTGACGTTCACCGTACTGATGCGCTGGCCGCTGCCGGCTGCCGTTGCCATCTTGGTCTGGGGTATCGCCAGTTTTGCTTTGGTGCCGCCGTTACAGATGCGTGTGATGGAAGCTGCCAAGGACGCGCCCAATCTCGCCTCGGCGGTGAATATCGGCGCCTTCAATTTCGGCAACGCTATCGGTGCCGCTCTGGGCGGTGCAGTGATCAATGCTGGGCTTGGCTACCCAGCAGTCTCCTTGGCCGGAGCCGCGATGGCTGCGCTGGGCCTGCTGATGGTGCTGGCTTTTGCCCGGCGCTCCAGAGCTGTTGCAGCTACGGCGACATAAGCGCAGGTAGAGCCGCCAGCCTTAGATAGCGGGGACATTGGCCAAGATCAGCCGATCATAGCCGTCCACGGTCGGCAGGTCGCTGTAACCTTACAGTGATCTGTGGCAGGACAGGCCCATGAACGAGCCAAGTCCACCGGGCAATTGCCGGCGAGCTTTCGGGGCATCGTGAGGTAGTGATGCGGCCTGATGGCACCACCCCAACCAAACAGAGGATCGCTTGTCAGTTTCCTTACCCCCATATGAATATTCGGTAAGGAACTGCCATGAGCAAAAGCCCATTTCTAATCGCCGGGTTCTGTGCAGCCCTGCTTAGTAACGCCTACGCACAGGAAAAGCCGACGGTTCAGTTGATTGCGACTGGCGGAACAATTGCAATGAAGATCGACCCGGTCAAGAAAGCGCCCGTGCCTGCCATTTCGGGGGATGACTTGCTCGCGACGGTGCCGGAGGTAGGGGCGTTCGCGAAGATTGAAGTCGACAACCTGTCGAATGTGCCTTCGGATTACATGGATCCGCCGCGGTGGATTGAACTGACCAAAGCGGTTAACGCTGCGCTGCAGCGCCCAGAGGTGTCAGGCGTAATCGTCTCGCACGGCACCGATACCCTCGAAGAAACCGCGTTCTGGCTCGACCTGACTGTCAAATCCGACAAGCCGGTCGTTGTTATCGGAGCGCAGCGCAACGCCTCTTCTTCCGACTTCGACGGCCCGCGCAACCTGCTCAATGCGGTGCGTATTGCTGTCGATGAGCAAGCGAAGGGCAAAGGGGTCCTGCTGGCCATGAACAACCAGATCAACGCTGCGCGCCATGTGACCAAGACCCATACAGCCAACGTAGAAACCTTTCAGTCCGGTGACTACGGCTTTCTTGGAGAGGTCTATCCCGACCGCGTGATCTTCGCGAGAGAGCCGCTGCGCCAACAGCACATTGAAATCCAAGCCGACACCATGCCAAAAGTGGAAATTATTGCCATGTACGGCGGGGCCGATGGCAGCCTGCTGCGCAGCGCAGTTGATCAGGG
>JAHJOS010000314.1 GCA_018820005.1 Alphaproteobacteria bacterium
CCTCCACCCATGGCTGGAGGGCCAACCCCTGCTTTGCCGGCCCGGCTGATAATGGGCCAAACTCAGGCGGCACTGGCCTGCTGACCTGCCGTCTTCGCTGCCTCAGCTGCGGTCAATCGGCCTGTGCCATTGCCATGGGCATGTGCCACAAATGCAAGAAAACGCGGGTCAAGTTGACCTCCGCCGCACATACACTTAGGAACTTGAGGAGCGCCAAGCTGCTGCCGTCGGGCCGCCGGGGCATGCACTGGCGCCTGCCGGTGGACTGAACAAGGACTAAAGCCTGTGACGCCTTCCAAGCGACGCCCCCCCACCGGGCGACCAACCATGATGGATGTAGCAGCAGCAGCCGGCGTTTCTCAGGCAACTGTGTCGCTGGTGCTCAGCGGCGGCAAAAGTGGTCGGCTGGCCGACCAGACCCGCAAGCGCGTGCTCGAGGCCGCCCAAACTCTGGGCTACAAATTCGTTCGCCGCGAACAACGGGCCACGCCGGGCCGCCAGTCCACCATCATCTTTATTGCCGACGAATCCATCACCGATCCTTGGATGTCACTGGCCTTCGAGGGGGCTCGTGATCGGGCGCTGGAGAGCGGCATCAACATGCTCATGGGCGTCAGCCATGCCGATGCTGACGTCGAGTCCAGCCTGCTGGCAGGCCTGAGCAATGTCGGGGTCCTTGGCCTGATCTACGGCACCATCCTGACGCGCGCTGTGCAGATCCCCCCGGCACTGGCCAGGCACAGGCTGGTGCTGGTCAACTGCTATGACGAGCAGCGCGGCGCCCATTCGGTATTGCCCGGCGACGTGCTTGGCGGCCGTTCTGCCACCGAGCACCTGCTCGAACGCGGCTGCAAGCGCGTGGCGATAATCAATGGCCAGCAGGGCGTCGATGCCGCGCGCGACCGGCTCAAGGGCTATAGGCAGGCGCTCTCGAGCAACGACATTCCCTTCGATCCCGCCCTGGTCAAGCCCGGCAATTGGGAGCCTTCTGCCGGCTATGAAATGACCCGCGAACTGATGGCGCTGGACAATCCGCCCGACGGCATCTTCTGCGCCAATGATATGATGGCCCTGGGCTGCTACGACGCCCTGCGCGAACTGGGGCGGCGCGTGCCCGACGATGTTGCCGTGATCGGCTTTGACGATCGTGAAATTGCGCAATACATGCACCCGCCGCTGAGCACTCTGGTGCTGCCGCTCTATGAGATGGGCAGGACTGCCGTGGAACTGCTGCTCGATGATGCCGGTGGCCTGCATTCCTCGCCCAGCCGGATCAAGGTGGAATGCACGCTGGTCGAACGCGGGTCCACCGGGCCGGCCGCCTCTGACCACGCCGCGCCAACCGGCCTGCCGCAATAGACCCTCGCACGACCACGCAGCCCGGTCGCACCTGCGCGCCTGACCACTGAAGCCGGCGATCGCCCCCTGCTGCCCATCACCCTATCCACGCCGATGCAATCGTGCTGCCGGCAGCGCGATTCAAGCTTGACGGCCATGTCCGTTCAATGATGATATTATCACATAATATAATTGAATTGCGTCTGTCGTGGACAACATGGCGCATTCTTTTGCGGTCCGGACGCTCGCCGTTTGGAACGGGACATTGTTTGGGAACAGTCAGTTGAAACTTCTCGTCACCGGCATCACCGGGAAGGTCGGCCTAAACGTTCTGCCTGCATTTCTGGCGGAACCCCGTTTTGCCGGCTGGAGCATCCGGGCGCTGTGCAACAACCGCGTGATTGATCACCCGGCGGTCGAGGTCGTGCGTGGCTCGCTCGCCGATGCCGCCTGCGTCAGCGCCGCCATGGCGGGGGTAACCCATGTGCTGCATATGGCCGCCGTCAAGGAAAGCCCCGATCTGGCCATCGATGTGGGCGTCAAGGGCATGTTCAACCTGCTCGAGGCCTTCCGCGTCACCCCCGGTGCCCGGCAGTTCATGCTGGTCGGCGGCGATTGTTCGGTCGGTCACATCTTTCATGACTATGGCGCGCCCATCACCGAGGAATCCCCCCGCCGCGCCTATCCGGGCTGCTATGCCCTCACCAAGGTGATCGAGGAGGTGATGCTCGAGCAATATCGCTTCCAATACGGCATCAATGGCTGTTGCCTGCGCGCGCCATGGATCATGGAAAAAGATGACTTCCGTCATGTCCTCAGTTTCCGCGACCAGTTCGGCGGGCCTGCCTGGAGCGAGTTCTTCAGCCCCGCCGATATCGCGCGCCTCGCCCAGGCCGACGCCGTGCCGCTGCTGCGCGATGCCCATGGCGCGCCACTCAAGCGCAACTTCGTCCATGTCAGCGATCTCGTGCGCGCCATCGTGATGGCCCTCGACAATCCGGCCGCCACTGGCCAGCTCTTCAATATCGCCATGACCGAGCCTGTCGACTATGGGCGCGTCGCCGCGCACCTCAAGGCATCGCGGGGCAGTGAAGTGGTCGAGGTACCCACCCCCTATTTCAGCAATTGGCTCGACAATGCCAAGGCCGGCCATCTGCTCGGCTGGCGGCCGCTGGTCGATCTCGAACACCTCATCGAAAGCGCCTGGGCCTATGTCCGTGCGCCCGATGACCCACGCATCGTCTGGTACCCCGGCTAGGGCAGGCGACAACCAATACCGTTTGCGACAGAGAGGCCGGAACGGCCCCTGGGGAGAGCACGGTATGCACTGTCCGGTAGCAAATGGGTGCTGCCGGAACACAAAAGTCGCCGCGGAGGCAAGACCCGACGGCGACAAGGGAGGACAAGATGAACCTATTCCATGCCGTATCCGTGGCGGCACTGGCCGGCCTGCTGGCCGGGCCCGTCGCCGCGCAGGACAAGCCGCAGCTGGCCTTTGTGGTCAATGCCGCATCCGACTTCTGGAAGCTTGCCGAAGCGGGCGTCAACAAGGCACAGGAAGAGCTGCCCGGCTACGATCTGCAGTTCCGCTATCCCGCGCAGGGCACGGCCGCGCTGCAGAATTCCCTGATGGACGATCTGGTCGCCGCCGGCACCGATGCCATCATGATCTCCTCGGCTGACCCCAAGAACTCCATCGATGCCTTCAACCGCATCGCTGCCCAGGTCCCCCTGTTCACCACCGACAGCGATGCGCCCGACAGCAACCGCATTGCCTATCTGGGCTCATCCAATACCCTGGCCGGCGAACAGGCCGGCAAGATCGCCGTCTCGGCGATGCCCGACGGCGGCAAATGCATGGGCTTTGTAGGCTTCCTGGGCGCCGATAACGCCATCGAGCGCATCGCCGGCTTCCGCACCGCCATCGAGGGCTCAGGCATCGAACTGGTCGATGTGCGTGGCGACGATGTCGACTTCGCCCGCGCCCGCTCCAATGTCGATGACGTCCTCGCCGCCAATCC
>JAHJOS010000315.1 GCA_018820005.1 Alphaproteobacteria bacterium
CGATGATATTGCTCTTCTGCGAGCGCATCATTCTTGCCGCCTGGTGGGGTTCGTACCCCACTTCCGCGATGATCGCTTCGATCCGCGACCGCGTTTCCGCGTTCACCAGGGGATCCTTGTTGATGACGCGTGACACGGTCTTGAGCGATGTCTTGGCGCGACGAGCGACCTCTCGTTGTGTAGCCGGCATGGAGCAGAGATCCCGTTCAATACGCTGATGGTACTGACATGGTGCCGCATTTCCCACAACAGCATTGATGGCGCGAGACAACCGGCAGTTGCCGGACGGCGGCATGAGCGCCCGCGTCCAAGCAGAAGCGACACTCTGCGGCGACAACACCGAGTTGCCCCTTGGTCGTGCGATGAATGCCGGCGGCGCATCCGTGGAGGTCCTGGCTGCCGGAACAGGTATTCGATCGATCGGGACCGAAAGCCTCAGAAAACCTGCATGCCGGTCAATGCGACGGCGATTCGAGCGGTCGACGAGGCGAGGGAGATTGGGCGCCAGCTCTTGAGCGGGAACACAACGAGTTCAACAGGTTGAAACGCCGTCCAACCAAAAATTTGAAACTTCTTGGGGGTGGTGCGCGCAAACCCTGTGAAAGGGTGGCGCGAGAGACGGGGCTCGAACCCGCGACCTCCGGCGTGACAGGCCGGCGCTCTAACCAACTGAGCTACTCCCGCAGCGGCTGATGACTGCTCATCTGCGCAACGTGGGGTTCGTTTACCGACCCCCCATGATCAAGTCAAGCGAGCAAATCCATAATGATGCGACATTTTCAAGAAAGTGCGCCGAGAGACGGAAAAACCCCGTCAAAACAGCCGCTAGCACCAAAAATTTGATGTGAACGTTGAGAAGCGCCGCGCCGAACCCGGCGGTAGCCTCGAAATTGATTCTGGATTTTTGGGTGCCTCGCGCGGCGCCGATGTGGCCTGCGGAGAAATGGTGGGCGATGACGGGCTCGAACCGCCGACATCTTCGGTGTAAACGAAGCGCTCTACCAACTGAGCTAATCGCCCGCAGGGATTACCCTTGCAAGGAGGCCCTGATTAAGGGCCCTGCCCCATGCCGTCAACCGACAAAATGAAAGGCCCCGGCGCAAAGCGCTCGGGGCCAGTCAAAGTCCTGTGGAAAGACCGATCTTAGTTGATCGCGTCCTTCAGGCCCTTACCGGGCTTGAACTTGGCCTGGTTGGAGGCCGGAATCTGGATCTCGGCGCCAGTGGCCGGATTGCGGCCGGTCGAAGCCTTGCGCTGCGACACAGCAAACGTGCCAAAACCGACGAGACGAACTTCGTCGCCAGCCTTGAGGGTGTTGGTGATGGCTTCGAACACTGCGTCAACAGCTTCTGCGGCCTGTGCCTTGGTAATCGTCGCTTTGTCGGCGACAACGCCAACCAGATCGTTCTTGTTCATTGCGTATCCTCACAGTGAAGTGCCCGCCCTCGCTGGCGAACTTTAAAACGCGGCAACCCTTGGTCGATTCTACACTAAACGCAAGGATTTCCGGGCATGTGGCGAGGCCGGGCGGTACAAACTCGTTAATGAACCCGAAAAACTGCCCCTGCAAGTCCGGATTGTGCATATGCCAAGGTTTTCCGGGCTTTTCAGCGTTATCTACAACTCTGCCGACGCCGCATCGACATCCTTCGACTTCGCGCCGATTCCCATCATCAGCGGCACGGCCAGCAGATAGACCACCACAGCCACCAGCCAGATCATGCCCGGCGCGTTCGGACGTAACAGGAAGTAGATCGAGCTGAAGAAAACCGGCCCGAAGACTGCTGCCAGGCTGACAAGGCTGGCCAGGACACCCTGCAACTGGCCCTGTCGCTCGCCATCGACCTGCCGCGTTGTCAGTGACTGCAGCGCCGGAATGCCAATGCCCCCCATGGCAAAGACCGGCGCCATGGCAAACAGCACCCAGCCATGCGGCGTCAGCGCCAGCGTCACTATGGCCCCGATCTCGAACGCCATGCCCACGAGCAGCGCCCGCCGCTCGCCCAGCCGCGCCACCACCGGCCCGGTCAGAAATGCCTGCGCCAGCGCATGGCACACCCCAAAGGCGCCCAGTGACAGGCCGATGGTCAGCCCGGTCCAGCCAAACACGTCCTCCGAATAGATTGCCCAGATGGTGCCGTAGATCGTCCCCACGAAATTCAGGATGACAAAAATCGCCATCAGGGGAATCAGCGCCTTGAAGGTCAGTGCCCACCGCAGCGGCTTGAACGGGTTAAGCATGTCCAGCGTGACCCGCCCCCCGGCCACGCCCTTGCGCGATTCGGGCAGCAAGAACAGCGCAACGGCAAGATTGATGCCATTTAGCAGGGCCGCGGCAATAAACGGTGCCCGTACCCAGTAGTCGCCCAGCAGGCCACCCAGCACCGGCCCGATGATGAAGCCGACGCCGAACATGGCGTGGAAATAGCCGAACCGCTTGGCGCGCTGCTCTTCAGTCGAGATGTCGGTAATATAGGCGGTGGCCACGGCCATGTTGGCACTGGTGATCCCTGCGACGGCGCGCCCCAGCACCAGCATCCACAGCTCAGGCGCAAAGGCCATGACGAGGTAGTCGATTGCCGCCCCGGCCAGCGACAGCAGCAGGACAGGGCGCCGGCCAAAACGGTCGCTGAGTACACCCAGAATTGGCGAGAACAGGAACTGGCAGGCCGAATAGAGTGCGAGCATCAAACCCAGCATGGTCGAAATCTGCTGCGTGTGCCCGACTTCGCGCAGCAAGGCCGGCAGAATCGGAAAAATCAGGCCAATTCCGACGGCATCGAGCATGACGGCAGCAAGGATGACGACGAGGGGTTTGTTCACAAAATGCTCCTGCGACTTTGCCGTCAGCCGGCAAGGGGACGTAGAGCGTTCACGTCACCGTTACAAGCCCGCCCCGTTGTGACTGATGGTGCTGACAGGGGGCGGCATGAGGGATCAATTACAAAGCTGACAACGCTTTAGCCGGCATCGCGCGGCCGGACCGCCCGATGTCTGACCAAGCATCCCTACGCTACCGCCGTTTTCGGGGGCCGCACAGTAGCGAAAAGTGGCGTTGCCGCCACATAGAGCGCAGCCCCTACGATCCACACCGTCCCAATCCAGATATGCCTGGTCGAAAAGAACAGTGCGGTGGTGAGCACCGGCCCGACGATACCAGCAAGGCTCATCAGGCTTGCCATCACGCCCTGCAACTGGCCCTGCTGATCGTCATTGACCTGACTGGTCAACAGCGACTGCAGCGCCGGCATGGCCACACCGCCCAGCGCGAAAAGAGGCGTCACGGCGTAACCCATCCAGCTCTGGTCAGCAAAGGCCATCAGGGCATAGGCCAGCGTGTCGAAGGCGACACCGATCATCAGGGTACCCAGGTCACCAAAACTGCGAGACAACGGCCCCACCAGAAACGTCTGCGAAAGCGCGCCGGTGACACCGAATACCGACAGCGAAAGCCCCATATGCACCGGGTCCCAGCCAAACCGCTCAGCGCCATACAGCACCCATATGGTGCCTGGTACCGCTGCGATCAGCCCGAACACCACCGACACAATGACCAAAGGCAGCAGTGGCTTGAAGTTCCACAGCCAGACCAGGGACCCAAGCGGGTTTAGCGACTTGAGGTCGAAACGGCCTTCGGTTGCCTTCCTGCTCTCAGGCAGAACGAAAAGCGCGACAAGCAGATTGAGCCCATTGAACAGTGCAGCCACGAGGAACGGCGAGCGCAGCCACCACGCCCCCATGACACCCCCGATCACCGGCCCCACAATGAAGCCCATGCTCATCACGGCACCCACCTGGCCAAAGCGTTGCGCCCGCTGCTCGGCCGGCGTGATGTCAGTGAAATAGGCGCTTGCGACGGCCATATTGGCGCTGGTGATGCCCGCCATCGCCCGGCCCACGACAAGTACCCAGCCCAGCGGCGACAGCGCCATGACGAGGTAGTCGAGCAGCGTCCCCGCCAGCGACAGCAGGAGCACCGGCCGTCGACCGAAACGATCGCTCAGCGCGCCGAGCACAGGCGATGCCACAAACTGCATCAACGCATATATAGCTAGCATGAGCCCATAGAGCAGGCCGATGTCGCTGCCGCCGGTAACCTCGGCCAAAAGGTCGGGGAGGATAGGAAAAATAAGACCCGCGCCAATGGCGTCAATGGCAACGGTAGCGAGAATGACAACCAGGGCCTTGTTCACAAGGGCCTCCTTTAGTACCTTATCGGTGATAAATTCACTTATCAGCGATAAGCCAACTTATCACCGATAAGTCAAGAGGGCTTTTTTGTATGGCGATTGATCGCGACCGTATTATCGATGAGGCTCTTTTGCTGCTGAACGAGGTCGGCATCGACAAACTGAGCACGCGCAAGCTGGCGGAACGGCTCGGTGTCGCCCAGCCCGCGCTATATTGGCATTTCAAGAACAAGTCGGCGCTGCTCGACGCCG
>JAHJOS010000316.1 GCA_018820005.1 Alphaproteobacteria bacterium
CCTATGATTCCGATGCAGAGCGGTTTCAGGGTATTTTGACCGCCCTGGCGGTGACCCGGTCCTTGCCGTTTACCTCGCTTGTGAATGCGAAGGGCGAGACCCTTATGCGCGCACAGATCGCGGTGCAGGGGGCCTATCCGCGACTGCCTGATGGTATCACAGAGGGGCTGGTAGACGGGATCCCTGCCGAAATTGCCCCTGGTCGGGTCAATTTGGTTGGCTCTGTCATCAAGCTGCGTGGCTACGACGATACCTATCTGTTCGTGGCGCGCCCGGTTGAGGCCGAGGTGCTCGAGTACATGCGGCTGACCGACGAGAACATCACCGAGTACCGGCAATATGCCTCAAACCGCCTGGTGTTCCAGATTACGTTCACCATCATGTATGTGGGCTTGGCAGTGGTTCTGCTGCTGGCGGCCCTGTGGATCGGCATCGCTCTGGCAAACCGCTTTGTCGACCCGATCCGGAACCTGATGATCGCCTCGACCCGCGTCAGCAGCGGCGACCTTGAGGTACAGGTACCCGTGCGAGAGGGTAGCGGAGATTTACGCGATCTATCTAACGTTTTCAATACGATGACGCAGCAACTTAAATCTCAGCGCGAGGCTCTGCTGACGGCAAATGAGATGAATGAGAAGCGACGTCAGTTCACTGAGGCGGTGGTAGAAGGTGTGTCGGCAGGTATTATCGGGTTGGACCCGTTCGGTGCCGTGACGCTGGCCAATGCCCGTTCGTGCGAGATGCTTGGGCGCAAGGAAATCGAGTTGATGGGCGAACGCATCGAGGTTGTGATGCCACAATTGTCGCCGATCCTGGAGCGGGCGCGGTCAGCGCGCCGTGGTCAGGTGCGCGACCAGATCGAGCTGGGTAACGAAGCCGACAGGCGGACCTATCAGGTCCAGTTGACACGTGAGGGATCAATCACTGAGTCAAAGGGCTACGTGCTCACGTTTGATGACATTACCGATCTGGAGTCGGCCCAGCGCACCAGTGCATGGGCTGACGTGGCGCGCCGTATTGCCCATGAAATCAAAAATCCGCTGACTCCGATCCAGCTCTCCGCCGAACGACTGCGTCGCCGCTACGGCTCCAAACTGGAGGACGACCGCGAGGTATTCGACAAGTGCATCAACACCATCGTGCGCCAGGTTGGTGACATTGGTCGCATGGTCGACGAGTTCTCGGCATTCGCCCGCATGCCTGAGGCGGCCCCAGACATGGCGGATCTTTCCGATACGGTGCGTCAAGCCGTGTTCCTCGAAAGCGTCCGCTTGCCGGAAATTGAGATCGAGACGACGCTTCCCGAAGACGCGATCTACGCCTGGTTCGACAGCCGACTTATCGCTCAGTCGCTGACCAATCTGATCAAGAATGCCGTTGAGGCCTTTGAGACCGTCGATCGCGCCGAGGGCGTGGTCGCGACGATCAAGGTCGAGGGGCATATCGAAGGCAACTATGCCCGTGTATCGGTTTCGGACAATGGTAAGGGTTGGCCCAAGGACAACCGCCAGCGTCTGCTTGAGCCCTATATGACAACCCGTGAAAAAGGCACCGGCCTTGGGCTGGCCATTGTTGCCAGGATCATTGAAAAGCACGGCGGCATCGTTGAACTAATAGACGCCGAACCTGACCCGAGCGGCCGGGTAGGGGCCTGTGTGACGTTCACACTGCCCCTGCTTGCACCGCAAAAGACGCCAGAGGCAGAGCAACCGGCCCAGATTGCCGACCTAACTGCCCAACAAGAGGAGCCGCTGAAATCAGCGGCGGTTCATACCTAATGGCACTCGACATTCTTATCATCGATGACGAAGACGACATCCGCGATCTGATCGCTGGTATCCTGGAGGACGAAGGCTATGAGGCCCGACAGGCCCATGACGCCGATAGCGGCCTCAATGAAATCGCGCGGCGGCGCCCCAGCCTAGTATTTCTCGATATCTGGATGCAGGGATCGCGACTGGACGGTTTGCAGTTGCTCGATGTGTTCCAGAGTCAGCATCCGGACATGCCGGTGGTGATGATCTCGGGGCATGGCAATGTCGAGACAGCCGTTTCCGCCATCAGGCGCGGCGCATACGACTACATCGAAAAGCCCTTCAAAATTGATCGCCTGTTGCACATCACGCAGCGCGCCATGGAGGCGACCCGCCTGCGCACAGAGGTGGCCGAGCTCAAGGAGCGCTCGCCCTCCAAGAGTGCCGATATGGTTGGTACGTCGCCGGCTCTGCAAACCATTCGTGGCATCATCGAGAAATCGGCGCCGACCAATTCGCGCATCTTCATCTCCGGGCCATCTGGGGCGGGCAAGGGGCTCGTTGCCCGCCTGATTCACCAGCGTAGCCCGCGCGTCGAATCGCCCTTTGTCGAGATCAATGCCTCGCTCTATGCGCCCGAAGAGGTGCCGGTGGTGCTTTTCGGTCGGGAAGCGCGTGAGAAGAGCGGCATTCTCAAGGTCGAGGTTGGCGCGCTGGAAAAGGCGCATGGCGGCACGCTCTATCTATCGGAAGTGACGACGCTACCACAGCCGACCCAGGCGCTGCTGTTGCGCACGCTGGTCGAAAACCGCTTCAACCGTGTTGGCGGCACCCAGGCGGTGCCCATTGACGTGCGCATTATCGCATCCAGCTCGCAGAACATTGCCGCGCAGGTAGAATCTGGCGAATTCCGATCCGATCTTTTTCATCGCCTGTCGATCGTGCCATTGCCGCTGACCCCACTCAAGGAGCGGCGTGAGGACGTCCCCCCACTGGTCAATGTATTTATCGAGCAGGTGGCGCGGATGCACAATCTGCAGCGCCTGGTGGTGGGCGATGACGCAATGGCTGTGCTGCAGGCCCAGGAGTGGCCGGGCAATGCGCGTCAATTGCGCAATTCCATTGAGCGCCTGATGATCCTGATGAAGGACCAGCAGCCTGAAGATGGTGTGATTACCGCGACAATGCTGCCATCCGACATTGGCGAAGTGCTCCCAACAGTAGGCGATACGGACGCGTCTGCTCACCTGATGAGTTTGCCGCTGCGGGACGCGCGCGAGGTGTTCGAGCGACAGTACCTGCTGGCCCAGATCGAGCGATTTGGTGGAAATATATCCAAGACGGCCGAATTCGTTGGCATGGAGCGCAGCGCCTTGCATCGCAAGATCAAATCGCTCGGACTTTGACATCAGCGGAAAAAACGAGGCAGCCTTGCGGCTGGGTCGGGTAGGCACGAAAAGCGAACTGTGTAATAGTTGTTTGCGTGTGGAAACGACACCGGCGCGGTCTGTGCGGCAGGTTCGCGACTGATTGGCACGCGAGCGCAAGATAACGGCGACAAGCAATGCCGCAATAACGAGGCCAAAAATGCCCAGCGAAAAGCAGCAAAATCTCCAGGATTCCTTTCTCAATCACGTGCGCAAACAGAAAGTGCCGGTCACGATATTTCTCGTGAATGGCGTCAAGCTGCAGGGTGTGATCACCTGGTTCGACAATTTCTGTTTGTTGTTGCGCCGTGATGCACAGTCGCAGCTGGTCTATAAGCATGCGATCTCGACCATCATGCCGGATGCGCCGATCCAACTGTTTGATCCAGAACAGAACCACGATAGCGACTGATCA
>JAHJOS010000317.1 GCA_018820005.1 Alphaproteobacteria bacterium
CTCAGGACTGCTGATCGAACGCGCGCAATTGCACGGAATCACCGAACACTTCCTCGCCGTCACCCTGCAACGCCGCTTTCCCAATCCGCTGGCAGCAGAATTGATGGATCTGGCGGAAAAAGACTCTGACGCAATGAGAAACTAGCTTGTGACGCTGCACGACAATGCCGCGAGGTGCGTCTTGGAGGAGGGAAATGGCCGACAGTGGGCGCGCTTCCATAAGTCTGTCACCGAACCTGTTTCTGCCCATTGCTTCTCAGTTTGGATATAGTGAGCGTTTCCATCAATAGGTGCCCAGATGAACATGCACGTTCACTGTCGCTGCCCGGATGACTTGGCAAATGCCGTCACTCGTCCCCGGCAAAGGCCGCCCAAGTCACAGTGCGACCTCGCAACGCCATTCCTGAACTTGGAAAGATCCAACGCGTTCACTAGGCCGTAGAGGACATTAACGGGCTTACCAAGACAGGCACCGGCCAATGGAGCCAACTGGTGAGAACTCCAATTCCGATCATGCCGATCAACGGACAAGAAAGCGTTTGGGACTATCCCCGTCCGCCGCGCCTCGAACACGTTGGCCAGCGCATAGAAATCACCTTTGCCGGAACGCGCATTGTCGAGGCACCCGAATGCTTCCGGGTTCTCGAAACCAGTCATCCGCCGGTCTATTACATTTCGCCCGCCTTCGTGGCCTCTGGTGTCCTGCAGTCAGCTGCTGGGTCAAGCATCTGCGAATGGAAAGGCCGCGCGGACTATTTTGACGTGATAGCGAATGGCAAGGTCGCGGCAAAGGCGGCCTGGCGTTACGTCGCCCCCACCGGCAGCTTTGCACCGATCGCCGGCCACGTCGCATTTTATGCCGGCCCGATGGATCGGTGTACGGTCGGGGGCGAGATCGTCACACCCCAGCCCGGCAATTTTTATGGCGGCTGGATTACCCCTGGCATTGTCGGGCCGTTCAAGGGAGAGCCGGGTTCGCTTGGCTGGTAAGACAACGCCTCGGTGTCCTGCCCGACGGGCACGTTCCTACAAAACGTTCAAATCCGATAAGGCAGGCGTATGACCGAAAGCCAAACTAATCTTGCCCGCATCCTCGCCTATGGCGGCATCCTGCCACCATGGCTGGCTTTGATCCTGCACGTTTCCACAGGACTGCCATGGGCCAGTTTCGCCGCGTTGACCTATGGTGCCGTTATTGCGAGTTTCGTGTGCGGCATGCACTGGGGCATGTTCATGCAGCCGTCACAGCGGATGCCGGTCAATCTGCTGATTACCAGCAATGTCGGTGCTTTGGCAGCCTGGGCAATGCTGCTGGCGTCAATGTGGTCGACTGACCTGGCATTCCTTGGGCTGGCGATCGTGCTTGGGGTGCTGTTGCTGATCGACTGGAAACTGCAGTCCGCGACGATTGTCGAGCCGTGGTTATGGTCTGTGAGGTGCATTGCGAGCATCGGCCTTGGCGCCGGACTGATCTTTTGGAGCATACTGGGATGACGCGGATTGCTGTTATTGGCGCGGGCATTGGCGGGGTATGCCTTGCCCGTGAACTTTCTCTACATCACGATGTTACAGTGTTCGAAAAGGGTCGCGGCGTTGGCGGGCGCATGGCCACCCGCTATGCCGGTCAGTTTATGATCGACCACGGCGCGCAATATTTTACAGTTCGGGATTCAAGGTTTGCGGCCGTTGTCGTGCCTCTCTTCGCCGACGGGGCTATCGCTCCCTGGACGGGATCCATTGCCACGATCGACAACAGCACCCTCACAGCCATGGCGGAGCCGCGCGACCTGCATCATGTCGGTGTGCCCAACATGAACAGCGTCGCCAAAGCTCTGGCAGTCGACCTCGACCTGCGACCCGGTATCGAGATCGCTCCCCTGGCTGACCGAACACCCGGCGGCTGGCATTTGACCGACCTGCAGGGCAATGATCATGGCATGTTCGAATGGGTTGTTTCGACAACTACGGCGCATCAGACCATGGCGCTGTTTGCCAAAGGTGCGCCCACGGAAGGACCGTTGACCACGACCAAGATGGCGCCCTGCTATGCGCTGATGCTGGGATTCGAGCGGCCGCTAAACCTGCCATGGGTCGCGGCCCGTCTGTCGGCATCGGCCATAGAATGGATCGGGGTCAATTCGAGCAAACCCGGTCGAGACCCATCCGTCACGACACTTGTGGTCCACTCAACCAATGACTGGGCCGCCGCGCACCTCGGTCAGGATATCGACGAGCTTGGTCGCCTGCTGGGTACGGCGTTGCAGGAGGCCACGGGGATTGATCCGGATCTAGCGGCCTTCACGGTTACGCATCGCTGGGCTTCGGCACGCCGGCTTTCGCAGCCGGACAGCCAGCCGTATCTGGATCCAGCCCTCACGCTCGCCGCAACCGGCGACTGGACAACAGGCAGCCGCGTCGAGGACACAGTGCTCAGCGCACTGGATCTAGCGGCAATGATCAACGGTGCAGAGGGACGGAGGTCAGGCTCAGAGAACGGCGAGTGACGCCTCGGGCAATGCAAACTCCTCCAGCAGCGCGCGCATGTCGATCCTGGCGCCGAGCCAGCTCGCCAGCAGATACATGCCGCC
>JAHJOS010000037.1 GCA_018820005.1 Alphaproteobacteria bacterium
GATATGCACCGCCCCAAAGATTGAGGTTGGAGGTGACCGGGATGCCGGCATCGCGCGCAATGCTGAAGATCGGCTTGTAAAGCGATACGCCGGGGCTCTTGATGATCAGTCCGACGCGATGATTGCGCAGGGCGTCAGTCAGGTCCTCGGGCGCAATCGGGGTGGTATCGGCAATCTCGGCGTTGCCGCTGTCGACTGTGACGAATACTTCAAGATCGGGTTGGCGCGCCTTGAGAAAAGCGCGGGCCGAGACAGCCTCGCGCCCAGCACCATAGAGCAGAACGGGCTCCTCAAACCGCATAGGCGGCCACCTTGGCGGCGAGGGCCGGCGGTATGTGGTGGTCGTGGCTGTCGGTCAGGCATTCGGCCATGGCGGCCTGCAGGCGCGGTTCGCCATATTGGGCCAATAGGTCTGCCTTGACGGCGCGGACCACGGCGGCCTCATGCCAATCGGCGTGGCGGGTCAAAGTATAAAGGCAGGCCGCAGCTTCAAGGATTTCTCCGACACATTCCCAGGGTTTCTGCCCGGCGAGCCCAGCCAGTTCGCGGAACGAGGCTTCGTGCGCGGGATTGTCCAGCAGATCCTTGCCGAAGATCGAGAGCAGGCGGTCCTTGGCCATGAAGGGGGCAAAGATCAGGAAAACGAAGTGGCACTTGGGGCATTCGCCGCACCACAAGGGCCCGTCATTGCCGGTGAGGCGGAAATTGCGGTTGCAGCTGGAGAACACGCGGTCGAACTTGGTCTCGTGCGTGAACAGCGAGGCGATGCGCGCTTCCGAATAGAGGCGCAGCAGCGAGAAATACTGCAGCGCGCCGCCCGTGGCATCGCTCAGAATGCCGGCGATGCGCAATTCGAAGCCCAGGGATTTCGAATATTGGTGATTGGTTTCACGCCCGTCGAATTCGACATTGCCCTCGCTGGCCGAGCGTTCATTGCTGAGCACGATCTGGTTGTAGCCATAGAGCAGGGCGCTGAGCGCGGCGATCATGGAATTGATGGCCGTCGAGGGCACATGGCCATTGTAATAGCCCGGCTCCTTGCCCAGCCGGATCATCTCGGCATCGAGCGTACGCATCACATAGACCGGATCGGTGCCGATGGCGGCCACCGAGGTCAGGATCGGTCCTTTGGGATTGACAGCAAAGGGGGTGAAGGGGACGCCAGTGTGGGTCAGCAGGTCGACGCTGACCAGGGAATCCTTGCCGCCGCCGATGGGCAGCAGGGTCCGCTCGGGCAGGGTGATGGGTGGCAGGGAACCGGTGCGGTCCTCGGCGGTGTCGATGGTCAGCCGGCCAAAGCGTTGCAGCTGATTGCGGGCATAAAATTCGCCCAGGCCATTTTCATAGATGTCGATGGCAAAGGCGCGCTCGCTCTCGGTGAGGGCGATGTCTGGCGCAACAATGGCAAAGGGCGCGAGCAGCTTGAAATAGCTGACGCCGAGCACGACTGCTGTCAGATCGAGCAGCTTGACGAAGTTGACGCTGGCCGCGGCCGTTGCGTCGGCGTCCTGCGGCAGTTGCAGGGTTTCCACAAAGCGCAGGCCATCCAGGCCATAGGCAAAACTGGCCAGCCCGGTGGCTGGGTCGAAGGACGGGCGATCGATGCGGAACTGTTCGGTCAAAGGGGGCACTCTTGGCGGTGTCCTTCATATAGGTGATTTGCTGGCCAGGGGGGAGGGGGCATGCCCGGCTTGTCGCGCGGGCGTGCCCTGCGTAGTCTTGCATTGGCGGACACGGGGTCCGGACAGGGAGTTTGTGCCATGCGGGTCATTGTTCTGGTCAAGGCCACGGCTGACAGCGAAGCGGGTATCATGCCGTCAAGCGAATTGCTCGAGGCGATGGGCCGCTACAACCAGGAACTGGCAGACGCCGGGATCATGCAGGGCGGCGATGGTCTCAAGCCTAGCGTTCATGCCAAGCGGGTGGCGTTTTCAGGCGCCAATCGCACCGTAATCGACGGGCCGTTCGCCGAAACCAAGGAACTGGTATCCGGGTTCTGGATCTGGAATGTGCGGGATATCGAACACGCCATTGAATGGGTCAAGCGTTGCCCCAATCCGATGATAGGCCCAAGCGAGATCGAGATCCGTCCAGTCTACGAAATGGCCGATTTTGCCAGTGAACTGACGCCCGAGATCGAAGCGATCCATGACAAGGTGCGCAGCACCATTGAGGGGCAGTAAGTCTTTGCGCCAGAAGTGGGGTGAGTTCATCCTTCAGTGCGGTGAACAGGAAGCTGGTGGGGGCCCTCCGGTTTGCCGTAGTCGCGGCGACCGGCCTGCGACTGCATTCCAGCGGGCAGATGCCCATCGCAGCGGCGTGTCCGACTTTGGCCGAGCCGCACCACCCAATCAGTAGAGCCTGAGCGGCGACGAGAGTTTCCTCACCATTCCGACCACAGCGGACTGAATTTCGGCCGGGGATTTGGCCAAGAGCACGCTGCTGGTGCTCCCTGCACAACTGGACATTCGCGTCTGGATGATCGGAAACAGGCTGCTGGTTACGAAGTTGAAGCGGTTGTGATCGCCACTGTTGATGGTGCCATACTTGGGCTCGAGGTATTCGGTGTAGATAAAGTAGGTGCCGACATCCTTGGTGGCCAATGCCGCGCACGCAGAAGGGTTAAGGGCATAGTTGACCTCATGCGCCGCATACGCCTTGCTCGGCGCGTTCGGTGCCGCATAGGGGTGAAGGAACCAGTTGTCGGCGGCCGTCCAGGCTTGGCCGCTCTCGACGCCATCGGTCACAACAATCACATATTGGATTCGGTCCCCCGGGGAAGTTCCGCTGCCATTGGTTGGTATCCTAGTGGCGATCTGCTTCAGCGCCCGTTCGATATTGGTTCCGCCATAGGTCATATCGAGATTGATCTGGCTTTGCGCCAGTGCCTTGACCTGCGTGAGGTCGCTGGCCCGCGCGTCCGTTGGCGACAGGATCTCGGTCAAATCGTTGCTGAACCGATACAGGCCCAGCGTGACTTGACCGGGGAACTGCTCGGCGGCGGCCACGGCGTCCACTGCGGCTGCAACCGCGCTTCGGGCCACGTCGATACGCATGGTCGCGCCCTTGGCGCGCGCCTTATCATAGGACGAGTTACCCCGTGCCTGATTGATATGGCAGGCGAACGCGCATCCGGTCGCTTGAGCGACCAGTTGCTGGTCCAGGTCGGTCGCACCGATGCCCATCGATTGCGACGTATCGATCAGGATATTGATGTTCATGTAAGAGCGCAGTGTCACCGTGGCCTGGGCCTGGTTGGCGATCGGCACCGTATTGATCCCGAACAGCGACATGACGGTGGTTCGGTACGTTGCCTTGAAACTGATATTGGCTTCGATCTGGTTGCGGCGGATCGAGGCGTCAGGCAGCACGCTATCAAGGGTGGCGAAGGCGATGTTGGAGGTATTGGCCAGGAAGAATCCCTTCGCGCTGGCGTTTACCTGTTCCTTGGTGGCTGTGACGCCGCGTTCGCTCAGCACCTGCACGTCGCTAAGCGCGGCCAACACCGCGCCATTGGCCGCCGCACCCAGTTGCTGGCTGGCGATCAGCGCCATGCCCAGATCGACGGCGGCGCCAGTCGCCGCCAGGGCAACGGGCAGCAGTATTGCCGTCATGATGACGAAATTGCCGGACCTGTCGCGGATGAAGCGTCCAAGCAAGGTCAGCATCGCGTCACAAAGTCGTCCTGCACATGATCCAGGATTTCGCCGTTTCGGGTCTTACGGACTGCATTGACATGCAACTCCAGGTTCGGAAATAGCCATCCCGACAGCAAAGGGAAGTAGGGATATGTAAGGTCCACAATCACGACGGGGGCCGCGCCGACGAGCCCGGCCCGTATGTTGTGCCCATTGAGGGCCGTCGCATTGTCAACGGTGTCTAGCTTGCAGTGGATGTAAACCGGGTTGGCGATCAGGTCCTGGTACAGGAAGCTCCAAAGTACTTTGGCCACCAGCGGGCAGGGTGAGGTCTTGCACGCGGGATCGGTTACGAAGCTGGCCGACGCATACGCGCGGCTGTAGCCATTGGCCCATTGCCCGTCCCTTGGTGTAGTGGACAGATATGCAGTGGGATTGACGATCATCCAGATGTCCTCCGCCACATGCCGTTCTGCAGTTGTCAGCACGTTGTCGCCATCCCGGCTCAGAAACTCGGCCACCTGAACGGCAGCCTGATGGGCCCGGCGGCTTTGCATGATGTAGTTGGACAGTTCGACAACGGCCATGAACACCATCAGCAGCAGCGGGATCAGCAATGCAAACTCGGTCGCCGCAACGGCGCGACAATCTCTGGTCAGCTGCCTGATCATCGCGAACATGCGCCTGCTCCGGTCAGTATGGGTTCGCGACGCACCACGGCCCGACTGCGGAAGCTTTTCTGGCCATTGACCTCAACGATATCGGCAATGGCGAACGGTACGATAGCCTGCTGGTAGGGGTAGGTGATCTCGACAATTATCGTGTCGCCGCCGCAGCCTAGTGACCAAAGTCCGAATAGCGACTGGTTGCGATAGTCGAACAGCCGACCGACTACCACCGTCGCGCCAATGTCGAGCTTACTGCAATTGAGCAGCGGTCCGAGGATCCCGCACAGATAATCCTCCTTGTATTTGCTGGCTGAGGTCGCATCGCTGGCCTTGATCGACAGATTGTAAGTCACATCCTCCAGTACGCGATCAAGGTCGCCTTGAATGAAGGCGTTCACACCAAGATCCACGCTGGCCAAAAGGATGACCAGGAACGGCATGACAAGAATGGCAAATTCAATTGCGGTGGCACCGGCAGCGTTGTGAAGGAACGGGCTTGGTTCCCAACGGCTGTCGACGGTGTTTCTGCCCAACTGTTTGCCTACTAGTCAGCTTTGAACAGGAACCGAAGGGAAACACTGACTCGGCAAGTTGTTTCACCACTTTCCTGCGTGTTCAATTGTCGCCAGTACGTAAAAGTCATATTTTATGATAGTTAACAAATACTAAAGATGCAGCAGCAGTACTTGCTCATGCAATTGGTACGGGCGACTAGTCCCAGGTATCGAGGTTTGGCCCTGGATCTGTGCTTTCCGGGATCTTGAGGTTCCTGCCTGCGTCAGCCGGTGAAGGTCTTTGAAGACGCCGATCCGGCCCAATGGCCGACATTGCCGCCACAATGATCAATGCAGGTCGGCCAACCGGGCTAGCAGATCCGCATCTGCAGGCGCATGACGATTTCGCTGCCCAGGCGCTGGAAGCCGAATTCTCGCATGGTGCAGGTCCAGCCATTCCCGGCTCGTTCAATCCGAAACAGATTGTAGCGAGCTGGATCATCCAGCGTGCCGCCCTGGGCCGAGCTGGCGGCAGCAACGCCCACGACAGGAACCTCGCCATCCGGGCCTGGAATGGAATGGATGGACGATCTGTGGGTATGCCCGTGCAGCACGAGTTCGGCGCCGTGTTCGGCGATCACCGAGCGGAACAGCTTGTGGCCCTTGAGGCCGAACGAGGGGTGCTGTAGTTCGGGATTGGGCGGGTGATGGATCAGCACGGTGCGGAAATAGCCGGCCTCACCCATCACTTTGAGGATGCGGCCGAGCCGGTCTGCCTGGGCCTGATCGAAACGGCCGATGGCCAGGAAAGGCCGTGTGGGTACCGCACTTGAGCATGAAATGACTGCCAGTTCGCCGATGCGGCGCACAAAAGGGAACGCTGCGCTATCGAGTGTCTCGCCCTGCATATATTCGCCCCAGCTCTGCTGGGCCGCTGCCAGGGCGCCGGGGACATAGGCGTCGTGGTTGCCCGGGCACACCGCGATCTTGTCTGATTGCCCCAGGGCCTGCAGCCAGAGGCTGGCGCGGTCAATTTCCATGGGCAGCGCCAGGTTCACCAGATCGCCGGTCACGGCGGTGAAATCGGCATTCTGGGACTGGAGATGGCTCACCAGGCTTGCAAGCGTTTCGCTGTTGAGTTCGTCGTGACGCTTGAGCTTCCAGTTCAGGTAACCGGTCAGCCGCTTCCCCAGTAGATCGCGCCATCCCACGTCGGGCATTGGCGAAAGATGGATGTCGGAGATGTGGGCCAGGGTGATCATTGCGGGCGTAATGCCAGATGGAAGCGGGCAAGAAAATGCAAAATCGCCTGATCGGTTGATTTTGTGGTCATCAAACCTCTGCTACCGGTAGGCACGCAAGGAGAGATTGCATGCAGATGAATCGCCGGCAAAGGCTGACGGCCAAGGTGTTCCTGACCCTCAAGGGGTTTTGGTACCGCATGACGATGGGGTCGCGCGTGATGGTGGTCGATGGCGAAAAGGTCCTGTTGATCCGCCATACCTATGTGCCCGGCTGGCAGTTTCCCGGCGGTGGCGTCAGTCCGGGTGAGACGCTCGAACAGGCCGGTGCCCGCGAGACGCTGGAGGAAACCGGGTACAAAGTCGTTGGTCCCATGGAGCTGTTCGGCATCTACCTCAATTCCAGCCCGGTGACCGATCGAGACCATGTGGCTTTTTACGTGGCGCACAGCTTTGAAAAGGCTTTCGAGCGCAAGCCGGACCATGAGATTGCCGAAGTGGGCTGGTTCGATCGCCATGCCTTGCCTGAGAAGGTGACGCCGGCCACCAGCCAGCGGATCGACGAATATTTCGACAAGGCGCCTCAGCGCGACGTCTGGGGCTATTGAGGCAGAGGCCCCTCCTTCAGTGAGGGAGAGGCCACTAATCTACTTCAGAAACGGCAGCTCCGGACCGATCGGGATGATCCGGGTCGGATTGATGGTGATGTGGCTCCAGTAGTAATGCGTGCGGATATGGTCGAGGTCGACCGTCTCCTTGACTCCCGGCACTTCATAGAGCGCCTTGAGATAGTGCGAGATATTGGCGTAGTCCGCGATGCGCTGGCGATTGCACTTGAAGTGGCCGACATAAACGGCATCAAAACGCACCAGCGTCGTGAACAGGCGCCAATCGGCCTCGGTGATGGTGTCGCCGGTCAGATAGGCGGTGTCGCCGAGCTTGGCTTCGACCCAGTCGAGTGCCTCGAACAGCTTGGCCACAGCGCCGTCATAGGCGTCCTGGGTGGTCGCAAAGCCAGCCTTGTAGACCCCGTTGTTGATGTCGTCATAGACACGGGCATTGATCGCATCGATGTCGGCCTGCAACTCGCCAGGGTAATAGTCATCGGTATTGCCGGTCAGCTCGTTGAAAGCCGTATTGAACATACGGATAATTTCGGAGCTTTCATTGGAAACGATGCGCCCAGTCTTCTTGTCCCAGAGCAGGGGAACGGTGACGCGGCCGGTATAGTCGGGCTGTGCCTGGGTATAGACCTGCCACAAAGTGTCCTTGCCGAACAGCGCATCGCCGGTCGAGCCGGTGCTGGTGTCAAAGCTCCAGCCGGTTTCGTCGGGCATCTTTGGCGAGACCACCGAGACCGAAATCAGGTCCTCAAGGTTCTTGAGCTTGCGCAGGATCAGGGTGCGGTGGGCCCAGGGGCAGGCCAGCGACACATAGAGGTGGTAGCGACCCGCCTCGGCGGCGAAACCGCCGTCGCCAGAGGGGCCGGCGCTGCCGTCAGCGGTGATCCAGTTGCGAAAGCCGGCCTGGCTGCGTTCGAATTTTCCGCCGGTCTTTTTGGTGTCGTACCACTGGGTGGACCATTTTCCGTCGATCAATTGTCCCAAAATCGAAGCCTTTCCGTCATTTTATCGATGCTAAGCCGGGTTCAACTCCAGCCTGCTGTCTGCGTTGCCTGACACATAGCGGTGCGTGGTGCGAGTGATAAGTCAGCAATGGAGTAACGATGCGTTGTGCATTTGGGTCACAGCTGCCCGCCGTGGCTGCATTTTGCGGGGTTGGACTATGAGTTTTTGTTTACGGGTCGTCCCTGTGGTGCTAATGCGATTTTCAGGCGTGGAGGCGC
>JAHJOS010000318.1 GCA_018820005.1 Alphaproteobacteria bacterium
CCTTCAACCTGTCGCCACGGCGTGAAATCCACACGCTCTGGCAGACCGAACTGCCGTTCGGGTGTGTGGTTTCGCCCCATCATCCCCTGGCGGCGGGCACGACCACCAGCCTGCAGGAAGCCGTCCACTACCCCATAGCCCTGCAAAGCAAGGCCCTGCTGATCCGCCGCTATCTGGAGTCGCGGTACAGCTGGTTGTTCTCGGAAGGACAGAAGCGCGTTGAAACCAATTCCCTGCAACTGGTCAAACTTCTCGCCAAGAGCGGTGACTATGTTGCCTTCACCTCCGAGCTTGATGCGGCTTCGGAATTGCTGGCGGGGGAGCTGGTCTTCATTCCCGTCCGCGACAAGGGCGCGGAGCCCCAAACAATAAGCGTCGCCATAGATGGCAGTCGCTCACTGTCTCGCGTCGTACGCATCGTTGCCGATATGACGGAAGCCGTTGCCAGAAAATGCCTGGACGATGTGAGAAGCCTCAAGTTTGAAGAGCGCATGACATCAAGCGCCTGACGACCTGTCGACCTGCCAGTGCCAATGTGCTCGGCACGGGCCACGGCTGTCATGCATGATCCCGGTTTATGGGGCTCGTTGTGCGGTGGTGGATATGGCCAGAGATCCGGGCTTTTTCTTCTTCAAGGGACGGGAGAAGCAGCCTCTCCTCACCTGCAAGATTCTCACAATGGCTGACGGATGCCATAAAGCTGCGCAACTGCGAGCTTTGCTCGTCCCCGCGCCGTGATAGCACTGAGCAACGATGCTCATCACATGCGCTCGGAAAGATCACGGGTCGCATTTCGAGCCGCGGCATTTCAGGATATTTTGAAAAGTAATGGCGCGCCCTAAGAGATTCGAACTCCTGACCCCCAGATTCGTAGTCTGGTGCTCTATCCAGCTGAGCGAAGGGCGCGCACGACCGTCGGTGACGGCGACTATCAGAAGCTGGGCAATGCCCTACTGACTGAAGCGGCGCCACCCATACAGGGGCCATTTCAGCTTGGCAAGCGTGGATGACAGTTTTTCTCTGCGCCTTAGTTTTTCAACAGGAGACTGGCCGGCAGGAAGAGGTCGAACCTTGTACCCACCGGTTGGTCCACAAAGCTCAGGCTGCCGCCGTGGGCCTGGGTTAGTTCTCGGGCGATGGCAAGGCCCAGCCCCGTCCCCCCGGCCCGAGCGGAGCCCTCGAAGGCCACAAAGAGATTATCCCGGGCACGGGGCGGCAAGCCCAGACCATTGTCGGACACAGACAGCGTGACGCCTTGTGCTGTCTGTTCGACCGAAACCACGACCGACGGCGCACTCACTTTGGTGCCGGCCGATTCGAGGGCCTCACGCGCGTTCTTGAGCAGATTGAGCATGACGCGCCCGATCTGACCGCTGTCGAGGTTGAGCGAAAGCCCAGCCGGCACGGCATTGGTGAAACTGATGGCAGGGTGATCGGACAGGCGGGCATCAAAGGCAGCCTCATCGACCAAGGGGCGGAGCGCAAGCGGCGCCAGAGTCGGTGGCACGGCGGTTTCTCGCCCATAGTCGAGCACGGATTGGGCAAAACCGATGGCCCGATCGAGCGTGGTTACCAGGCGTGGCGCCAGGCGCTGCACATTGGGATCATCAAGCGTTGCCACTTGATCGGAAAGCAATTGTGCCGAGGTCAGGGTATTGCGCAAATCGTGATTGATCTTGGCGACCGCCAGCCCCAGATCGGCAAGATGTCGGCGCTGCCGCAGCAGCGAGAAGATATCGGTCTCCATGGCGGCCAGTTCACGCTCGGCAATGCCGATCTCGTCGCGGCGCTGGGACGGCGTGATGATGAGGACGCCGTTCTCGGGCGCCTGGCGAAATGCCAGCATGTTCTGGGTCAGGCGCCGCACCGGCTGGATCAGCAACACGCTCGCCAACAGATAGAGAGCCAGCGCCGTCAGCAGGGCCAGCGCGAGCGATACTGCCACGATCTGCACCGAATAGCGCAGCAGGTCCTCGCGCAGCGGCCGCTCGGGCATCAGCAGTTCGACCATGGTCTGATCGAGATCCCCGGGCCCAACAATGCGCAGTGTGCGCCCCGGTCCGGCAAAGAGGGTATCGAACGCGCCCATGATCAGCGTGGGAAGATCGCGGTTGCGCATATCGGCGGTTACGACTTCTTCAGGCCTGACGGGGTCGGCCAGCTCTATAAGCTGGCTCTGGCCTTCGCGACGATAAACGATGGCATAGGCCCCCGCCGAGGTCAGCAGGCGGTCGGTAAGATTGCGCGGCAGGGCCATGACATCGGGCACTGCATCGAGCACGCGGGCACCCACCACGCCCACCCGGAGGCGATCATCGAGCCAGCTGGCGCGGTAATTGGCGAGCGAGGGCAGATACACCACAACTTCGACAAGCAATATCACCGCGCTGATCGTGGCGATGAGCTTGATAGAGAGACCCGAGAACAGGCTGGGCAGCGCACGGCGTTTAGTGGTCATGCAATGACAATATAGGCAAACCAACGCCGGGCGTAAGTCCCGGCGCCGCAGAAATCAGGCACTGCGCCGCGGCAGGCGGGCGCGGAGGCGGGCCCAGCCGGACAGGGGGTGGGTGGCACGGAACTGGCGCCCCATATCGGTCAGCACGGCGGCAGGACTGGTTGCCGGCAAGGCCAGACTGGCCAGATCGCCTGCGCCCATGCCGCGATCGAGAGCCATGGCGAGCATGGCCATGACACCCTCAGCCCCTGGGCCCAGCATGGCGCCGCCTAAAATGGCGCCTTTGGCCGAAACGATCAGGCTGGCAGTCCCCGAGATCTCGCCGGCGGCCTGCCCCGTGACGGTTTCGGACAGACTGGCTCGCAGCATGGCCTGCCCGGAGCGCAGACCTTTGGCCGTTTGAACAAGCCCGATCTGTGCCAGAGGGGGCGTGGTAGCGACCCGATGCGGCACGCGCTGTGCAGAAACCGCTGGCGCCGCGTGCCCCAAGGCCCGATGCAACACGGCTTCGAGCTGGGCCTGCGCCATTGCGAGATCATGGACTGCAGCTGCACCACCGATGGCAAGAATGCGGGCGTTGCTGGTGCGGCCCTCGCGACTGAGCAGTGGCCGGTCGGGGTGGGCGGGGTCGGGCCGCAGCCGCGCCTGCGCCAGAAGAGCACCATCGAGCTCGGGCGCGCGCCCCATTGCCACAAGAATATGAGAGACGTCGCGCGCGTCAGGACTGCCGTCGGCCAGCAGCAATGTCACGCCAGTGCCCTGACGGCGCGGAACGATGGCCGTGACGCTCGCACCATCGACAATATCAATGCCCTCCTCGCGCAGGGTGCGCAGAAGGATGGCGACAAGTTCAGGATCAAAGCCGGGCAGCAACGGCCCTTGCGGCACCAGCGTCACTTCTGCGCCGAGACGGGCATAGGCCTGCGCCAGCTCAACCGCCTCGGGGCCGCCGCCCAGCACCAGCAGATGGCTGAGCTTGCGCATGTTTTCCACAATGCTGTCGGGCGTAAAAAATGGTACCTCGGTCAGGCCCTGCAAGTCGGGGAGAACCGGCCGGGCACCGGTGGCTAGAACGAAGAGGCCGGCCCGCACGGCGACATCACCAATTGCGAGCGTCTGGCGATCGGTGAAAACGGCTGGCCCTTCAAGGTTCATGATTCCCAGAGCAGCGCGGCGTTCAGGCGCAGCATCGGGGTGCATCGCAGAGGCTACCGCCTGGGCCCGTTCGCCGATCGCGCGATAATTTGGCTTGGGATCGGTCGTACCCATGCCAAGCGCAGCCGAACTTCGTATGGCGTGAGCACGATTGGCACTGGCCAGCAGTGCCGCGCCCTGGGCTGCGTTTTTTGCCCCATCGCCGGGCACCACGACACCCTGATCAAGCAAGGCAACCGCCAGCCCGAGCTGACGGGCACGCAGCGCTAGGCTGATGCCCAGCGCGCCGGCGCCGATGATACAGAGATCGGGCTTGAGGAGATCTGCCATGACTGCCAATGGCTGAGGAACGACACGCAGGACTTATGCGGCGATCCCGCGCAGAAAACAACGGGGCACCGCAGCGTGCGAAGTGTGGTGTGGCGCGTTGACTTGGGGCCAAGTTTTCCCCTATAGACGCCACCAACCCGCACCGTGGGCGCCCAGCGCTTGATGTGTGTCCGATATTCTTGCTCATGAGCAGCCCATCCAGAGGAACCGTGCTTCGCGCGGTTTGATGACATGAAACGTACTTATCAGCCGTCCCAGCTCGTGCGTGCCCGCCGCCACGGTTTCCGTGCCCGTATGGCCACCAAGGACGGTCGTGCGATCATCAACAAGCGCCGTCGCGACGGCCGCAAGAAGCTCACTGCCTAAGGACGCGTGGCCGGATGACGGCCATTGCGCCCAAGCGTGACGTTCTGCGTCGGCTGACAAAGCGTTCCCAATTTCAAAGGGCTGCCCGGGGCAATCGCGCCGGGCGCTCTGCGTTTGGGCTGCAGGCAATCGCAGCCCCCCTGCCCGAACCTGGTGTCGGGTTTACCGTCACCAAGAAGACGGGCAATTCTCCGGAACGCAACCGCATAAAACGTCGCCTTCGCGCTGCTGTGACAGCATGCGCGCGTGACTTTGTGCCCGCCCACGACTATGTGCTGGTCGGACGGCGCGAAGCGCTGAGTGAACCCTTTGCCAAGCTGGTTGCCGATCTGGAGGCCTTGATCGTGCGTGTGCACGCCCCCAGATCGACTGATCAGCAACATTCTTCCGGCCGCGGCCCACGGAAACCGAAACAATGACCGATAATCGCAATGTGATCCTTGCCATCGTGCTGAGCATGGCCGTGCTGTTTGGCTGGCAATTCTTTATTGCCGGGCCGCGCATGGAACAGGCACAGCAGCAGGCGCAGATTGCGGCCGAGCAGGCCCAGACCGAGGCGGCACTGGCGACACCGGCTGCCAGCACGGGTGATGTCGCGGTGGCCGCCGGTACGCCCGGCGCCGTGGCCAGCGATGGCTCGCCTGTCTATGCCGACCGCGCCACCGCCATTGCCGCCACCAGCCGCGTCAGCATTGACACGCCAGATCTCGAAGGCTCGATCAACCTGACCGGCGCACGGCTGGACGATCTCGAACTCAAGCAGTACCGCGAGACGGTCGACCCGACCTCGCCCATCATTACGCTGCTGACGCCCGCCGGCGCCCCCAACGCCTATTTTGCCGAACAGGGCTGGGTGCCCGCCAGCGGCACCGGTGTTGTGGTGCCTGACAGCAAGAGCGTCTGGACCGTCGAGGGCGACGCCACCGCGCTGACCGCGGCTACGCCGGTTACGCTGCGCTGGGACAATGGCGCGGGCCTGATCTTCCGCCGCACCTTCAGCGTGGACGACTATTATCTTTTCACGGTCGACCAATCGGTTGAGAACGTCGGCACGGGCGATGTGGCGCTGTTCCCCTATGCCCGCGTGGCCCGCCATGGCACGCCCAAGGTTGCGAACTTCTTCATCCAGCATGAAGGCCCCCACGGCGTGCTGGGCTCCAACAACATGGTGTCCAAGAAGTATACGGACCTGCAGAAGGACCAGCAGGCCCGCTTTGACAATACCACCGGCTGGCTGGGCTTTTCGGACAAGTACTGGGCCACGGCCGTGCTACCCAAGCCCAACACCACCATCAATGCGCTCTTCTCCTGGAAGAACACCGGCAGCTATGACGACTACCAGACCAGCTTTGTGGAGACCACGCCCGTGGTCATCGCGGCCGGCAGCACGGTGACGCATCAGAGCTATCTGTTTGCCGGCGCCAAGGAAGAAGCCGTCATCAATGGCTACCAGCAGAAATACGGCTTTGACCGCATTGACCTGCTGATCGACTGGGGCTGGTTCAGCTTCCTGACCAAACCGATGTATTACCTGCTGACGTTCCTGAATGGCATCATCGGTAATTTCGGCCTGGCCGTGCTGGCCGTGACCATCATCGTCAAGGCACTGTTCTTCCCGCTGGCTAGCCGCTCCTATGCGTCAATGGCCGCCATGCGCCGCGTGCAGCCGGAGATGAAGTCGATCCAGGAGCGCCTCAAGGACGATCGGCCCGCCCAGCAGCAGGCCATGATGGAGCTCTACAAGAAGGAAAAGATCAATCCGCTCAGCGGTTGCTGGCCGGTACTGATCCAGATCCCGGTGTTCTTCTCGCTCTATACGGTTATCTTCATCAGCCTGGACATGCGCCATGCGCCGTTCTTTGGCTGGATCCAGGATCTGGCTGCGCCCGATCCGACCAATATCTTCACCCTGTTCGGCCTGATCCCGTGGGATCCGACCGTGCTGCCCTTCATCGGCGGCTTCCTGCATCTGGGCGTGTGGCCTGTGATCATGGGCATCACCATGTGGGTGCAGATGAAGCTCAACCCGCCGCCGCCGGATCCGACGCAGGCGATGATCTTCAACTGGATGCCGGTTATCTTCACCTTCATGCTGGGCACGTTCCCCGCCGGTCTGGTGATCTACTGGGCCTGGAACAACACGCTGTCGGTCACCCAGCAGTATTTCATCATGAAGCGCCACGGCGCCGAGGTGAACCTGCTCGGCAATATCCTGGACGCCTTCAAGCGCAAGCCCAAGGCCTCCGAGCCGACCAAGCCCTGATCGACTGTTTCGATCAGCCCATATTTATGCCCGCCGGCCCTGTCCGGCGGGCTCATTGTTTGAAGGCGAGCCCAGCATGACCACAATCGATTACGCCCCCGACATGATCGAGCGCGGCCGCCTGCTGTTTGCCCGACCGTTCCTGTTCGTCAAAGGCTGCGTCAGCATTGCGGACCTGCCCGCGATGGACCGCGTGGAAATTGCCTTTGCTGGACGCTCCAACGTTGGCAAATCGAGCCTGATCAATGCCCTGTGCGGCACATCGGGCCTAGCGCGGACCTCCAATACGCCCGGGCGTACGCAGGAGCTCAATATCTTCGAGAGCCAGAGCGAGAGCCTGCGCGTGGTGGACATGCCCGGCTATGGCTATGCGCGCGCGCCCGAAGAAAAGGTGCGGGCCTGGACCAAGCTGATCCACCGCTATCTGACAGGCCGCGCAACGCTGCGCCGGGTCTATGTGCTGGTGGATGGCCGCCATGGGCCCAAGGACAATGACCTGACGGTGATGAACGAGCTCGACAAGGCCGCCGTGAGCTATCAGGTGGTGCTGACCAAGGCCGACAAGCCGAGCAAGGAAGAACTCGATACGGTAATCGCCGCGACGCAGGCGGCCATTCTCAAGCGCCCTGCGGCCCATCCACAGGTGATCCTGACATCGTCAGTCAAGGGCGAGGGGCTCAAGGAATTGCGGACCGAAATCGCCATGCTGCTGGAAAGCTAGTTCGCCCAGACCGGTACCCTGAAACAGAAAAGCCAGGCTCGCGCCTGGCTTTTGTCATTGGAGATGGGCCTGCCCTCACGCAGCGCGGCGGGCACGCGTGGTATCGGTGAGGGTAAAGCCTGCCACGATGCGATCAAGTTCGCTGGCCTGGGATTCGGTCTGTTCGATGGCCGCATTGGTCTCTTCTACCAAGGCCGCATTGTGCTGGGTGATCTCATCCATCTGGCGCACGGCCACGCTGACTTCGGCGATGGCGGCGGCCTGGTTGCGGCTGGCGGCGGCGATTTCGCCGATCAGCTTGCCGCTCTGGGTCACCGAGGCGTTGAGCGCGCCCACACGTTCGGCAACGCTGAGGACGATATCGGTGCCGGACTGCACCTCGCCGACCGAGAGCTCGATCAGCTTCTTGATTTCGAGCGACGCCTCGGCGGCCGACTGGGCCAGGCGGCGCACTTCGATGGCCACCACGGCGAAGCCCTTGCCGGCCTCGCCCGCCCGCGCGGCTTCCACCGAGGCGTTGAGGGCCAGAAGGTTGGTCTGGAAGGCGACGTCGTCGATCAGGCCAATAATGTTGGAAATCTTGGACGAAGCCGCCGAGATGCGTTCCATGGCCGAAGTGGCGCTCTCCATGGCGGTGCCGCTATCGATGGCGATGCGAGCAGCCTCGGTGGCCGCATTATTGGCCTCCTGGGCACGAGAGGCATTCTGGCCCACCGTGGCGGCAAGCTGCTCCACCGTGGCAGAGGTCTGCTCGACCGTGGCGGCCTGGCGCGTGGTGCGTTCGCTCAGGTCATTGGCGCCAGCCAGGATTTCCCCGGTGGCAGTGCGCAGGGCACCGGAGGTGCTGCGCAGTTCGAGCATGACATCGGAGAGCTTGTCGGCGACGGCATTGGTGTTGTCGCGCAGCTGGGCGAAGGCACCACGGAAGGTGCCGGCCATGCGCTGGGTGAGGTCGGCGTCGGCAAGTGCGGCCAGCACGCGGTCAGTTTCGCTGAGGCCGGTGTCCATGGCTGAGATCAGCGAGTTGACCTGTCCGGCAAGGCTGGAGAGATCGGCCTGCTGGTAGCGCTCGTCGACGCGACGGGCCAGATCGCCATCCATGACGGCATCCACGGTGGCGCTGAGGTCGGCCGCGAGGCGATCGGAGGCCTGCTGGCGCAACAGGCTGTCGGCGCCGCGGGCCCGATCGGCTTCTTCAAAGGCCGCCTTTTCGGCGAGGGCGGTGCGGAAGCCGGAGAAACTGTCGAACATGACGGTGAGCTCGTCCTGTGCCTTCTGGGCCGGAACGGCGACGCTTGTGTCGCCGGCGGCCAGGGCCTTGGAGATGTTGACCAGGGCCTTGAGGCGGGAGGACACCACGCGGACGAAGAAGACGATCACCATGGTGCAGCCCGAAGCTGCGCCCAGACCCGCCAGGACGAGGCTGATCATTGCAAAGTTGCGCGCATCGGCCAGCGCCTTCAGACCAGCCTTCATGGCCACCTGCAATTCGGTTTCCACCACGTCGGCCGCTGAGATCAATGTGTCGAAGCTGGCGTCAAAAGCCTGATCGGCGGGGGTGCCGGCGCCGGCATTGTTGTCGCGCTGCGCATAGCGTTCATTGGCCGAGACGCGGAAGGCATCCAGTGCCGTCTGCACATTGGCCAGGGCCGCAAGCACCTGCGGATTGTCGCTGGCGATGAAGGTGCCCTCGTCGTTCTTGGCGCCCTTGCCGATGGCGTCGATGTAGAACTGCGTCTCGTCCAGATAGCCGAAGAACTGGTCGATACCCACGCTGTTGTCGCCACCCATGATCTCTTCGAAATGCAGGTGGCCGGTGGTAGCGTTGAGTTTGATTTCCATGGCCGCATCGGCCTCGGGCGCCAGCTTGCCGCCAATGACGTCGCCGCGGGCCGCCAGGTCGTAGGATCCGTAGAGGGCCACGGCGCCCAGGATGCTCACCACCGCGCCAAAGCCGGCAAAGACCGCCAGCAGCTTCTGAATAACGGTCCAGCCATTGATGTTGAGCATGTCGGCGCCCTCCGAAAGGTGTTCGGAGAACCGTCGCGCATTAAGGTTAAATGATTGTTGCGGAAGCGGCCCGGAGCGGGACTAAATGCCCTTCCGGGCCAAGAACCGAGCGATGGACGCGGCAACCAACCCGCTGTCGGAGGCGGTGGACACCGAGGCCACGGCCCGGTCCACCACGACGTCCGGCGCCTTGCCGCGGCGCAGCTCGGCCAGGGCGAGGGTATAGTCATCCTCGAATTCGGGATGCGGCTGGAAGCTCAGCGCGGCGCCATTGCGATAGGCGAGGCCAGCATTGGGGGTGAAGTCGGAGGCGAGGATCACCTCGGCCTCGGCGGGTGGCACGATGACCTGATCCTGGTGCGAACAGGCCACCGCCAGCGTGGCGGGCGCACCGCGCAGCAGATGGGGCTGGCCGGTGACGCGATAGCTGTGCCGACCCAGGCCCCAGCCTTTTTCGGACTTGCGCACATCCCCGCCCAGGGCATCGGCCATGATCTGGTGGCCAAAGCAGACGCCCAGCATGGGTGTGCGGCGGCCATAGGCATCGCGGATGAAACTGCGCAGCGGGTTCATCCAGACTAGGTCGTCATAGACGCCGGCAGCCGAGCCGGTGATGACAATGCCCTCGACGCCTGAGAGATCGGGGAAAGGCTCGCCATCGGCGACATTGACCGTCTCATAGCTGAAGCCTTGGCCGGTGCGGTCGAACATGGCCTCGAACATCTTGCGATATGGCCCGAACTTGTCCCGCAGGGACAGCGGGACGTCGCCGGTCTGGACAATGGTGAGTTTCATTTCGGGCGCGGGCTCCTGATTGCGTCGGGGTTTAACCCCGCCATCAGGTGCAAGGCAATGGCCGCGTCACCCACGCGCTGTCGCGGCGGGCATGCGGCCAGTGCATGGGCCGGGTGCCCCGGACCGACTCTGGTCCATGGGGCTCGAAACCGTGCCGGGGTCAGGCCGGCAGGAACTTGAGCGCCACGCCATTGATGCAATAGCGCAGGCCCGTGGGCTGCGGGCCATCGTCAAACACATGACCTTGGTGCCCGCCGCAATTGGAGCAATGCACCTCGGTACGGGTCATGAACAGGCTGGTGTCTTCCGTGGTGCCGATGGCGCCGTCTATGAAGGTGTAGAAGCTGGGCCAACCGGTACCACTGTCGAACTTGGTGCTGGCGTCAAAGAGCTTCTGGTCGCAGCCAGCGCAGGCAAATACGCCGGCGCCATGCTCGTCGTTGAGGGGGGAGGTAAACGGCCGCTCAGTGCCTTCGTGCCGCAGCACGTCATAGGCAGCGGGGCTCAGCTTGGCCTTCCACTCGTCATCGGTCAGCTTGAAGGGGAAATCACCCTCGGCGGCTCGGGCAGAATCGCTGCCACGCAGGCCAAAGAAAGCGGCAATAGCGCCAAGCGCTGTGCCACCCAGGAGCAAATTGCGACGATCGACAACCATGAAGATTCTCCTTGATACGAGTGCCCCGCACCGTGCGCCGCAGGAGGGATTGCGGGCCGCGGCGCGGGGCTGATTTGACGGCTACCTTAGAACCTTGGGCAAGGGGCAGCACGTCAAGTTATGGTGAGACGCGGCATTGCCGTCGCGTCTCTCAGAGCACCATTCGAAATGGTGCGCCGAATAGTTACATCGCGGACTTGGGGGTCAGCACGGCGTCGATCACGTGGATCACGCCGTTGGACTGAATCACGTCCGGGATGGTGACGTTGGCAACAGTGCCGTTCTCGTCGGTGACGGTGATCTTGCCATCAACGTCCTTGAGGGTCAGCTTGCAGCCACCAACGGTGTCGACGACATGCTCGCCGCCATCAGCCTTGACCATCGACGCGATGTCGGTCGACAGGGCCTTGGCAGGGATCACATGGCAAGCCAGGATCGTGGAGAGCATTTCCTTGTTTTCTGGCTTCAGCAGGGTTTCGACGGTGCCAGCTGGCAGGGCATCAAAAGCGGCGTTGACGGGAGCCAGAACGGTGAAGGGGCCGGGACCGGACAGTGTGTCAACCAGGCCAGCAGCCTTGACGGCGGCAACCAGGGTGGTGTGGTCAGCCGAATTCACGGCATTTTCGACAATGTTCTTGTCGGCGTACATGGCAGCGCCGCCAACCATTGGGTTGTCCTGAGCCATTGCACCGGCAACAGAGGCAACCGAGAGCATTGCAGCGAGCGAGAGAGCGCGGATCGAGAGGGTCATTGACGTAATCCTTCCTGTGTTTCGTTCCCATTGTTCGTCTGGGACAATCGAAGAAACGCAGGGCGGGCAGATTAGTTTCAGGCTCATTTCAGAAACTTTGTAAAAAAAAAGCGCTGAACGCCGAACGGGTATAAAAACGCCAGGAAGCGAAGACCTGAAAATGAATGTGTCGCCACCCTTTCAGGCGACGACACAATTATGACACAAAGTAACGTCGCTGTTCAAACAGCAGGTTATACTAGATGCGCGTGACAGCACCCTTGGCCACGATAGGGCCGTGGGGGGCGCCATCGGGCGAGCCGCCGGACTGCTCGAGCGTAATGGCTAGGACCGATCCCTCGCCGAGCCCGGACAAGACATCCGGCGTCACGGTGACAGAACTGCGTTCGGCCACAGGGATGACACCCATCGAGACCGGATTATTGCCACCCTGGATAGCCCAGAGCTCAAAGTCCTTGTCCGGCACAGCTTCTCCGGACAGGGAGGTCAGCCGCACATTGCCTGCACCGTCATAGAGCGCCACGAACTTGACGTTGCTGCCTTCTTCTTCGAGCGCAGCGACCAGTTGGGTGGTCAGGCTCGACACATCGCCCACGGGGCGAAGGACGTTAAAGCCAATGGCCGCGACAGCAATGGCCAGCGCGCCGGCGGCAATGCCGCGCCACAGCTGCAGGCTACCCCAGAGGCTTGCCAGCGGGCTCGCCTTGGGTGCCAGGCCAAAGGCGCGGGTTTCAATCGCGCTCAGCAAATGCGGCGGCGGGGTGGTTTCGGCAAACTGTTCGTCAAGCGGCGCGAAGCGAGACTGCCAGAAATCACGCTCGGCACGCAGGTGCTGATCGTCTTCAATCAGGCGGCCAACGCGCTCGTGCTGCCCAGCGGGCAACAGGCCGAGGACATACTCGGCCACCAAGGCGCTGCGGCCTTCGAAGTCTCCGTCGCTGTCTTCTGGTGTGCTCATGCGCTCAGGCAATCTTTCAATTTGATGAGACTCCGGCGCAGCCAGGTTCTCATCGTGTTCAAGGGCACGGCGTAGCGGCTGGCCAGTTCCTCATAGCTATAGCCATCGAGGTAGGCGCCACGCACCGCGTCAGCACGATCGGATTCGAGCGTGCCAAGGCATTTCTCAATCTGACCCTTTTGTTGATTGTCCTGGGTAGCCCGCTCCGGAGAGGGGCCACTGTCGGCAACTTCAAGCGCCACATCAATGTCGTCGGAAGGCGGACGGCGGGCCCTCAGAACGTCAAGTGAGTGGTTGCGTGCCACAGCAACAAGCCAGCTTATCGGGCTGGTCGTGCCTGCCACGTAACGATCGGCGCGTTGCCAGATCTTCACATAGACTTCCTGAACGGCTTCCTCCGCTTCCGAGCGGTCCTTCAAGATACGCAGGGTGACGCCAAAAAGTTTCGCGCTGGTCCGCTCATAGAGTGAACGAAACGCTGCCCGATCCCGCAGAGCGCAGCGGGATATAAGATCGGCAATGTCCTGGGACGGAGTTTGAATCATGGACATAGCTGTAGCGCACCTCCTCGATACTGCCTATCCCCGCCCTTGCCCGGTGCGATCGATGGCATAAGCTTGAACGGATGAGCGTGCTGGACAGATCAGTGCGGAAAGAGGCGCAAGCGCCTTTTCCTTTGCCCCCTGATGCTTTATGCCCGATGCGGTCTTTTTATGCCTTTCGACCAACCGATTGGGTCCGCCGATGTCCGAAGAAAGCAGTTTGACCGACCGGTTCAGCCACGATGCCGGGATCCTGGCGCAAGCCCTGCCCTATATGCAGCGTTACGAGGGGAAAACCGTGGTGGTCAAATACGGCGGCCATGCCATGGGTGATGCCAAGCTGGGTCAGGCGTTCGCGCGTGATATCGCCCTGCTCAAGCAGTCCAAGGTCAATCCCATCGTTGTGCATGGTGGCGGGCCGCAGATCGCGCTGATGCTGAAGAACCTGGGTATCGAGTCCAAGTTCGAAGGCGGGCTACGTGTCACCGATGCCAGGACGATGGAAATCGTCGAAATGGTGCTGGCCGGCTCGATCAACAAGGAAATCGTGGCGCTGATCAATGCCGAAGGCGAATGGGCTATTGGCCTGTGCGGCAAGGACGGCAACATGGTGTTCGCCCAGAAGGCGCACAAGACCGTCAAGGACCCCGGCTCCAATATCGAGCGCGTGCTTGATCTGGGCTATGTCGGGGAACCGGTGGAAGTTGACCGGACGCTGCTCGATCTGCTGGCCCGCTCGGAGATGATCCCGGTGATTGCGCCCGTCGCTCCGGGCCGTGACGGCAATACCTACAATATCAATGCCGATACGTTTGCCGGCGCCATTGCCGGCTCACTGGGGGCAAAGCGCCTGCTGTTCCTGACGGACGTGCCGGGCGTGCTCGACAAGGACGGCAAGCTGATCCCTGAACTGAGCGTGCGCGAGGCCAAGGCGCTGATCGCCGATGGCACGATCTCGGGCGGCATGATTCCCAAGGTCGAAACGTGCCTGGAAGCGCTCGACAGTGGCGTTGAGGGCGTGGTGATCCTTAACGGCAAGCAGCCCCATGTGGTGCTGGTGGAACTGTTCACCGAATTTGGTGCCGGCACGCTGATCGTGCGCTGAGACCTGCTGCTGACGACGAAAAAGGCCGCCATTTCTGGCGGCCTTTTGTTTGGCGTCGTGGTGAACTCAGTGCTCGAGAACGACGGCAGGCGCTGGTGCCACGCCAGGTCGCGGCGCATGCGGCGCCGGCCGCTTGAACAGGGCCGAGAGCAGCAGCACGATAGTGAAGCTGGCCACCACATACCAAAGCGCCAGGCTGGCAGCGCCGGCAAAGGCGGCATGGCGGGTTGCGCCGGTGGCCATGGCCGTGCCCAGATTGCCGAAGAACAGTTCACCGATGATGGCGACGCCCAGGGCGCCACCCACCTGCTGGAACGCCTGCAGGGCACCCGAACCGGCGCCCGCATCGCGGGGCGGCACATTGGCCAGCAC
>JAHJOS010000319.1 GCA_018820005.1 Alphaproteobacteria bacterium
GAACGCTCGGCCGGCCACGCGTCGCGGAGCAGGACCGGTTCGAGGTGGAGGAGATCTCGGAACGTTTCTCGCGCGTCGAGATACGATTCGGCAGCCTCCCCGGCCTTGCCGCCATCATCTTCCTGCTCGCCTTCACCAGCTTCCCCATCGTGCTGCTGCTCGGGGGCGGCCCGGCCAATCAGACCCTTGAAGTCGCCATCTACGCCGCCGTGCGGCAGGACTTCGACCTCACCGGCGCCGTCTACCTCGCCCTGACCCAGATTGCAGTCTGCTCGGGCGTCATCCTGATGGCCGCCGCGCTGGCGCCGGTGCCCACCAGCTTTGGCGCGTCCACCGCGCCCCGCTGGCGCGACCGCCCGATAGTCCGCGCCCTGCAATGGCTGATCCTGGCTCTTGGCGTACTTGGCTTCATCCTGCCGCTGGCGTCGGTCCTGTTCGATGGCCTCGCCACCGGTCTTGGCCGGGTCCTGGCTCAACCCGCCTTCTGGTGGGCGACGCTGTCGAGCCTGTTGATCGGCGCGGCGTCGGCCCTCCTTACCCTGCTGCTGGCGCTCGCCCTGGCCCTGGGCCGCGCCGCAACGCCCAGCCCGCTCACCCGTACGCTGCTTGGCATGCCCTCCTTCGCCTATCTGGCGGTGCCCGCCGTCGTCCTGTCGCTGGGTTTCTTCCTGCTGGTCCGTTCATTGGGCATCGCCCCGGCGACAGCAGCCCCCGTAGTCGTCATTCTCGCCAATAGCCTTTTGGCCCTGCCCTTCGCCATGGCCACGCTGGGGCCGCCACTGCAGGCCATCGCCGCCACTCGCGGCAAGCTGGTGCGTACCCTGGGGCTCTCGGGGTGGCGTCAGTTCGCCTCTGTCGAATGCCCGCTGCTGGGGCGCGACATCGGCGTCATGCTGGCCTTGGCATTCTGCTTTTCTCTTGGCGATCTTGGCGTGATCGCCCTGTTCGGCACCCAGGATTTCCAGACCCTGCCGCTGCTGATGTTCCGCGCTTTGGGCAGCTATCGCAACAATGATGCCGCCGCCATGGCCGCCGTGCTTTTGCTCGGCACCATCGTGGCCTTTGTCGGCCTGCCCCGCCTCTTTGAAAGGATCGCCAATGCTCCGCGTTGAAGGCCTGAGTTTCGCCTATCCCGGACAGGCCGAGCCCTATCAGTTCAGCCTTGCCGCGGCCCCCGGCGAGATCACCGCCATCTCCGGCGCCAGTGGCTCGGGCAAATCAACCCTGCTCGATCTTTTGTCCGGCTTCCTTGCGCCAAGCGCCGGGCGCATTGATCTCGATGGCACCGATCTCGTGCCGCTGCCGCCCGAGGCGCGCCCGCTCTCGCTCCTGCTGCAGGGCCAAAGCCTGTTTGATCATCTGCGGACCGACAGCAATGTGCGCCTCGGCCTTCCTGCCAAAATCACCCGTCGCGCGGCGGCCGAGCAGGTGGCTGCCGCGCTTGAAAGCGTTGGCTTGGTCGGCCTGGGAGCACAGGTGGCGTCAACCCTCTCGGGCGGACAAAAACAGCGCGCGGCGCTGGCGCGAACCTTGTTGCGCAATCGGCCCATTCTGCTGCTCGATGAACCGTTCTCGGCGCTCGATGACGCCACCCGCGCGACCATTCGCGATCTGGTGCGTGACCTGACGCGGGCCAATGGCTGGCATACGGTGCTTGTCAGCCACCACGCCGATGACGTGGTGGCCCTTGCCACCCGACGCTATCGCCTCCAGAGCGGGCGATTGCACGAGGACTGACCTGGGCTATTTCGCCCAGGCCGTGAAGACCTTTTTGAACAGGGCCTCTGCGTCAGCATCCTTCTCGATGGTGACGATGGCGTTCCGCCCTGTGCCGTAGACAATGGCCAGGTCGATCCACTTGTTGTTCTCAAGCAGGCTTGTGTTGTTGCTTGCGTCCTCGGGCGAGGCGCTGAGCGCGAACAGGAACGAATTGCCCATCACCCGCGCCGATGCACCCACCAGAGGCGTGCCCGCCACCAGTTCTTCATTCTTGAGCAGCACGCCCGGCAGGCTGGCAATCGTGCCGCCAATAAAGCTGTCGCTGACCTGGAAATCCACTTCCATCAGGTGGCTGGCTGGCAGGCTGGGGTCCGAGTTCTTGCGGATCGTAAAGTTCACACCCAGATTGCGCGCCGGAATGCTGGCATGGGCAAGGATGGTCGGCAGGCCGAGTTCATCGACGCCTTCGCTCCATTCCACCGTACCCGAGAACGGGACCGCTCCCGTGGTGCCGGTCGCACTGGCCTCCAGCAACAGCGATTGGCTACCTGCCAGCACGGCAGGATCAACCGAGGCAGCCGGGTCATTGGCTGCCGTCTGGGTCGCGTCCTGGCCAGGCAGGCGCTCCTCGCCCTTGCCCTCACCGCCCAATGCAGGCAGCACGGTTTCATTGCCAGTTGGCACGACCGTTTCCGGCGTTGGCTCAAGGCGAAGGTCAGGCTCAAGGCCTTCAAGGGTCGTCGCCGGCCCGCTAACTGTTGCCGTCGCCGTATTGCCAGGCGACGCTGCAGCGTCAGTGGCAGCCTCGTCGGTCGACGCGGGATCGAGCGTGGGCGTATTGGCCGCTGTCGGCGCCGGAACGATCGCTGGCTGAGCCTGGCTGAACATCTGGTCGACCGGGATATAGCCCTCGCGCCACGCCCAGAAGCCTGCGCCACCAACGCCCACCAGCAACACCGCGAACACGATCAGGAAAATGGTCAACCCTGAGGTTGCGCGCGTCTCGTTGGCAGCGGTGGAAAAACCGCTGTCGTCAACGGTGTCGGTCGTCGTGGACGAAGCACCAAACCGTGGTGCCGTCTCGGCGGCTGTCGCAATCGCGGGGCCGATTGGTGTCGTCAGTTCGCCGCGCGCTTCACGATCGAGGGTCTCGATGGCGCGCTCGATGGCGCCTTCGGCTTCGATCGTATCAGGCTCGACAACTTCCAGCTCGACTTCGCGAATGCTTGAAAGCGCAGGCACGACGGCAACGGCGGCCTGCTGCGCGCCACCAAGCGGGCGCGCCACGATCGACGGCTCGACGCGACTGCTCGCACGCGCTGCGTCGCCGGTTGCAGCCGGCCCTGCCGACGCCACATTGCGGCGCGGTTCAAAAGGGGTGGCACGGCTGCTGATATCGAGCGGCTTGACGTTTGACGCCGGCGCAAAGGGCTCGCGCCGAATTGGTTCCGTCCGTGGCGGCACGACGGCGGTGGCGGGCTTGTCTGCCGGCTGGTTGCTGGCCCCGGTCGGCGTCACCGATGCGCCGCCGACCGTGGCGGCCTGCTCGATGATCTCTTCGATCGACATTGCCGAGGCGGCCTGCGATGCCGGTGGCGCCGCGGGCGACGCCGCCTGGACGGGGGCTGCGACCACCGCCGTTTCGGCAGCGGCTACCGGCTCAGCCGGCTTGGTGTCGACGGGCTTGCTCTCAAAAGGCTTGCGGTCAAATGGCCTGGCGTCCGGCGCCTTGGCCTGAAACGGCCTCGGTTCGGAAACAGCAGTCTCCATGGGGCGCGCAGCGACGGCGGGCGCCTCTGGCTGCGGACTGGGCTGACGCGGCTCCACGGGACGGGGCGAATGCCCCATCTCCCGCCCGAGCATGATGACAGCCTCGCTGGCCTCCTGCTCCACCTGGCGGATGCAATCTTCGAGCTGCAGTCGGTGCTGGGTGATATCGCGCGCCGGCAATGGAGGCGTGATAGCGCGTAACTGCCCCACCAGGGCAGAACGCGCTTTCTCGTAGACCGCCCGGCGGGCAGCTCCATTATTTTCCGGCAGCGCCGAGATGGCCCGGCGCAACAGCTCTTTGTAGTCCGCCATTGGTTACTTGGTACTCACGATGTCTACGACGTGTTGTATCAAAAAATATCAATCTTGGAATGGGTCAACCACCAGGATGGTATCGAGCCGTTCCGGGCTCGTCGACAACATTGCGACAGGCGCCCCGATCTGTTCCTCAATAAAACGCACATACTTGATGGCCTGCGCCGGCAGCTGGGCCCAGCTGCGCGCGCCCGCCGTGGTTTCCGACCAACCCTCAAGCGTCTCGTAAATGGGTTTAACGCGCGCTTGCGCCCCCATTGAGGCAGGCAAGTAATCGATGCGTGATCCGTCCAGCTCGTAGCCGACGCACACCTTGATCTCTTTGAGACCATCCAGAACGTCCAGCTTGGTCAGCGCGATGCCGGTGATCCCCGATGTCTTGACGGTCTGGCGCACCAGCACGGCATCAAACCAGCCACAGCGACGCGGCCGCCCGGTATTGACGCCCACTTCGCGCCCGACGGTGGCCAGATGGCGGCCGATCTCGTCATCGAGTTCGCAGGGGAACGGCCCTTCGCCCACGCGGGTCGTATAGGCCTTGGTGATTCCAAGCACATAGCCGATGGCCGTGGGGCCAAGGCCCGAACCGGCGGCCGCCTGCCCCGCCACCGTGTTGGACGAGGTCACAAACGGGTAGGTGCCATGGTCATTGTCGAGCAGCGCGCCCTGCGCCCCTTCGAACAGGATGCGGGCGCCGCTCTTGCGCTTGTCATCGAGCACCTGCCAGACCCGGTCCATGAACGGCAGGATCTCGTCGGCAACCGACATCAGCTCGTCATAGATCTTCTGTGCCTCGATCTCGGGCAGCCCCATGCCACGACGCAGCGCATTGTGATGGCTGAGCAGGCGCTCGATCTTGACCATCAGCGTGTCAGGCTCGCTCAGATCGATCAGGCGGATGGCGCGGCGGCCAACCTTGTCTTCATAGGCCGGGCCGATACCGCGCTTGGTGGTACCGATCTTGAGGCCCGAATTGGAATCCTCGCGCGTCGCGTCGAGTTCGCGATGCAGCGACAGAATCAGCGGCGCATTGTCCGCGATGCGCAGGATCTCGGGCGTAATCTTGACGCCCTGTCCGCGCAGCTTTTCCATCTCGGCGACGAAATGGTGCGGGTCCACCACCACGCCATTGCCGATCACCGAGAGCTTGCCCTGCACCAGACCGGACGGCAGCAGGGCCAGCTTGTAGCTCACCCCGTCAATGACCAGGGTATGGCCGGCATTGTGGCCCCCATGGTAGCGCACCACCACATCGGCGCGCTCGCTGAGCCAGTCCACGATCTTGCCCTTGCCCTCGTCGCCCCACTGCGAGCCGACGACAACCACATTAGCCATTGAAAAACCTTCTCCAGGATAGGCGCGACACAAAGGGTGCGACACAAGCGTCGCCCCTTCCCCGATTTGGACGTCTGTCCTCCCGGCCACATTTGCATGGGTTTGATCGTGGCCGAATAACTGCTAAGTCCGAATGTCCATACATCACCCGGACGACGATGACAAAGCCGCTAGACACGCAAAATCGCGGCATTTCCGCCCGACTGCTCGATCAGCCCTATCTGATGCTCATTTTGGCGCCCATGTTCTGGGGTGGCAATGTGGTTGCTGCCAAGATGGTCGTGGGCGAAATGGACCCGTTTCTCCTCTTGGCCAGCCGCTGTGTCGGCGCCACGCTGTTCATCCTGCCCTTTGCCTGGCGCTTCCTGGGCGCCGACTGGCCGGTTATCCGCCGTTCATGGCTGCTTTTGATGGCCTATGGCGCCATCGGCTATGCCCTTTTCAACGGCTTCCTCTATCTGGGCCTCACCACCACCACGGCGGTCAATTCCTCGATCGAACAGGGCTCGCTGCCCATGATCATCCTGGCCGCCAATTTCATCGTCTTCCGCGTCCGTGCCACGCCACTGCAAATTCTGGGCGTTCTGATCGCCATCACCGGCGTCGCGCTGACGGCAACCCATGGCGATCTCGCCCGCATCCTCACCCTCGACGTCAACGTCGGCGATGGCTTTGTGATTCTGGCCTGCCTCACCTATGCCGGCTACACCCTCGCCCTGCGCTTCCGGCCCAAGGTGCATCTGATGAGTTTCATGGCGATCGCCTTTTCCGGCGCCGCCATCACATCCCTGGTGATGCTCCAGCTGTTCGGCACCGGTCTCTCGGGCTTTGCCACCATCCCCCAGGCCTCCCCCAAGGTCTGGGCGGTTCTGGCCTATGTCATGGTGTTTCCATCCATGTTCGCGCAGGTATTTTACGCCCGTGGCGTCGAACTGGTCGGCGCCAACCGCGCCGCACCCAGTCACAATCTCATTCCCGTGTTTGGCGCCCTGGGCTCGATCATCATTCTGGGCGAAAGCCTGGAGCCCTATCACTACATCGCCGCCGCCATCATCATCGCCGGCATCGTCATGGCCGAATGGGCCGCGCGCCGCATGCGGTGAAACAAAAAGGGCCGGTGCCATGGCACCAGCCCTTCGCATTCAAGTGGTCTAGACGGTCCTAGAACCGCAGCGACTTGGCCTGCTTGACGCCTTCGAGCGATGCGATCTCGGCCAGTTGCGCTTCGGTCAGCGTGCCATCGATCGATACCAGCGCAATCGCATCGGCGCCGACGTCGGCACGGCCCAGGTTGAAGTTGGCGATATTGATCCCCAGCTTGCCCAGCAGTGTGCCCAGCCGGCCGATGTGCCCCGGCTTGTCCTCATTGGTCACATAGAGCATCGACGGGGTCAGCTCGGCTTCCATGTTGATGGTCTTGACCTGGATGATGCGCGACTTGCCATTGGCAAACAGCGTCCCGGCCACGCCGCGTTCCTGCCGTTCGGTGGTCACCGTCAGGCGGATGTAGCCCTCATAGGCGCCCTGGCGGTCGCGATTGGTGGTCTCAACCGTAATGCCACGATCCTTGGCGATTTGCGGCGCCGACACCATGTTGATGTCGCCCAGCGATGGCTTGAGAACGCCATTGATGGCGGCCGCGATCATCGGTTTGGTGTTGAGCTCGGCCACATTGCCTTCGAACTCGATCTTGATGCCCTTGATTGCCGTTTCCGTCAGCTGACCGGCAAACAGGCCCAGGTTTTCCGCGAGCTTGACCCATGGGGTCAGGATCGGCGCTTCTTCCGCCGAGATCGACGGGAAGTTCAGCGCATTGGTGATCTCCCCGCTCATCAGATAGGCCGAAATCTGCTCGGCCACCTGCAGCGCCACGTTCTCCTGCGCTTCGGTGGTCGCCGCACCCAGATGCGGTGTGCAGATGACATTGGGCAGCTCGAACAGCGGATTGTTCTCGGCCGGCTCCTGCAGGAACACGTCGAGCGCCGCACCGGCGACATGGCCGGACTTGAGCGCCTCGTAAAGTGCCGCCTCGTCGATCAGCCCGCCACGGGCGCAGTTGATGATCCGCACGCCCTTCTTGGTCTTGGCCAGCGCCTTTGCGTCGATGATATTGCGCGTCGCTTCGATCAGCGGCGTGTGCA
>JAHJOS010000320.1 GCA_018820005.1 Alphaproteobacteria bacterium
CCTTCTGCTCATGCGTGCCGTATTTTTCCAGCAGTTCGCCCGGCCCGAGCGAATTGGGCACCATCACCGTAATGCCGGCAGCCACCGAGCGGCTGGCGATCTTGGAGACGATCATCGACTGCGCCTGCGCCGAGAAACCAAGGCCGCCATGCGACTTGGCAATCAGCATGCCCAGGAAGCCTTCGTCCTTGAGATACTGCCAGAGCTCGGGGCTGAGATCGGCGCGATTGTTGCGGATGTCCCAGTCGTCGATCATCTTGCAGGCGGTTTCGGTCTGGTTGTCGAGGAACGCCTGTTCGTCGGCCGTCAGCGTCAGTGGCCGGATGGCGCTGAGCTTGCTCCAGTCCGGACGGCCGGAAAACAGTTCGGCATCCCAGCCAACGGTGCCGGCGTCGAGCGCCTCCTGTTCGGTACGGCTGACCTTGGGCAGGATGGATTTGACCGCGCCATAGATCGGGGTGATCACCAGCGGCATGCGGATCGCCTTGACGCTGAGCGCCAGCAGGATCAGCCCGGGCAACATCGCCAGAAAAAGCCCCAGACCACCGCCGAAGCCAAAACCGGCGCTGAAATCAAACCGGCTCAGCACGCCGATGACCAGCACGGCGACGCCCCATTGCCACAGCGGGCTCTCGCGCATGGCCAGCGTGGCAAAAACGATCAGACTGATGGCGATAATGGCAAAGATCACAGCGTGCCCTCCATGGCGCTGCATCGCCTGTGGGCGCGCAGCTCAATCCCAGAACGTCAGACCGGTTCGCCGAATCGTTCGGCGTATCATTGGGTCAGCCGCGCCGGGATGATAGCGCGGCAGCCCCCCGTTGTTGAGGCCAGTTTAGCAAGGTTTACCTATACGTCAACCAGTGAGCGTAAACGTCTACCTGGCGACATGGTCTGCAACTGCCTCCCCTGGATCAATCCGCCCGGCAGTTCATAATTACCGACAACGGTTTGACGTTAACGTAAGCTCGTGGAATATTCATCAATACAAAGGGCACCAGCCCGCCGCCGCAACACCGGCACCCGGAGGAACCATGGCCAGATCGACCACCACCGCTTCACACCCCCGCCCCTGGATCGCCAACTATCCCGATGGCGTCAGCTGGGATGCCGAGCTCGACCTGCGGCCGGTCCATGAGCAGGTGCTGGCCGCCTGTGCCAAGAACCCCTTTGCCACCGCGCTCGATTTTCTGGGCGGCACCACCTCCTTCGGCGAGCTGGCTGAGAAGATCATCGCCTTTGCCGGCGCGCTGCAGCGCCAGTTTGGCGTGACCAAGGGCAGCCGTGTCGCGCTGATGCTGCCCAATACGCCCTTCTATCCGATTGCCTATTATGCCGTGCTGCGCGCCGGCGGCACCGTGGTCAACTGCAACCCGCTCTACACCGTGCACGAGCTCAGCCACATCACTGCCAGCGCCGGCGCCGACATCATGGTGACGCTTGATCTGCAGCAGATCTTTGAAAAAGCCGAAAAGCTGGTGCAGGCCGGCCAAGTCAAATCGCTGATCGTCTGCCACTTTCCCGATGCCCTGCCGCTGGTCAAAAAGCTGTTGTTCTCGGTGGCCAAGCGCAAGGATCTGGCGCGGCTGAACAAGTCGCCTGTTGCCGCCAGCATCACCCATTTCCACGATCTGGTGACCCGGGGCGATCCACCGGCGGCCGTCGTCATCGATCCGGAAAACGACATTGCCGTGCAGCAATATACCGGCGGCACCACCGGCCTGCCCAAGGGCGCCCTGCTCACCCACGCCAATATCGCGGCCAATATGAGCCAGATCGACAAATGGGGTGATGGCGTCTTCTATCCGCCCAGCAAGGTCGTGGCCGTGCTGCCCTTTTTTCACATCTTCGCCATGACGGTCTGCATGAACGTGCCGCTATGCAATGGCGCCCAGGTGGTGATGTTGCCCCGCTTCGAGCTCAAGTCGCTGCTCAACCTATTGGCCCGCACCCGCGCCAATGTCATGCCGGCCGTGCCCACCCTGCTCAATGCCATCGCCCGCTCCGACTCTGCCGACCCCCAAAAGCTCGCCAGCCTTGAGGTGGTCATCTCGGGCGGTGCAGCCCTGTCCAATGAAATCCGCGCCGCCTTCGGCGCCAAGTCCAAGGCGATCCTGGCCGAAGGCTATGGCCTGACCGAGGCCTCCCCCGTGGTCTGCTGTGCCGCGCTGCGCAAGGTCAGCAAGCCCATGTCCATCGGCATGCCGCTTCCCGGCACCGATGTGCGCTTTGTCAATGTCGAGACCAGCAAGGTGCTCGGCATCGGCGAGGATGGCGAGCTGCAGGTGCGCGGCGGCCAGGTCATGGCCGGCTATTTCAACGACGAGCAAGCCACAAAAGACGCGTTCATGGACGGCTGGCTGCGCACCGGCGACATCGGCCATGTCGATGAGGACGGCTATGTCTTCATCGTCGACCGCCTCAAGGACCTCATCATCTGCTCGGGCTTCAATGTCTATCCGCGGACCATCGAGGAAGCGCTGATGGCCCATCCCGCCGTCGAGGAAGTCACAGTCATCGGTGTCCCCGACGACTATCGCGGCGAGGCACCCGTCGCTTTCGTCAAGCTGCAGGCCGGCCACAGTGCTGGCGATGCCGAGCTCAAGGCCTTCCTGTCCGAGCGCCTGAACAAGATCGAAATGCCCCGCGAAATCATCTTCAAGGACGCCTTGCCCAAGACGCTGATCGGCAAGCTCTCCAAGAAGGAACTGCGCGAGGAATACGCCCAGTCAAAGGCCCGCAAGTGACCCGCCAGCATAGCGAAAACCAGGACCTGTTCGCCATCGCCGACCTCGCCAAGGAGTTCGGCATCTCCACCCGCGCCATCCGCTTCTATGAAGCCAAGGGCCTGCTGTCGCCCGAGCGGGTCGGCGCCACCCGCGTCTTCCGCCGCCGCGACCGCGCCCGGCTGATCCTGATCCTGCGCGGCAAGCGCCTCGGCTTTTCCCTGCGCGACATCTCGGACTATCTCAGCCTTTATGACGCCGACCGCAGCCAGCAGGTCCACCTGCTGGTAGGCAAGGTCGAGGAACGTCTGGCCTCGCTTGAACGCCAGCGCGATGACCTCGAAACCACCATTGCCGAACTCAAGGAAATCCGCGAACTGGCCGTCGCGCCCCCAACCCGCAGTCGCAGCCAGGCGGGCTGATATCAGGAGCGCTTGCCGCGCGGATTGCTGGTGTTGGTCATCAGATCGGGCTTTTTCGGCTTCACCCAGCCCTTGGGTGGCTGGCGCACCGGCACCTGCGTGCCCAATCCCATCGCCCCCGGCGGTGGCTGGCCGACAGTTACGCTATCCGGATCGCCTTCCTGCAGCGGCCGCTCACCCTTGATACGGGCGATCTCATTGCGCAGCGCCGTCGCCCGCTCGAAATCCATCGCCTCAGCGGCGGCCTGCATCTGCCTTGTCAGCTCGACCAGCTTTTCGTGAATGGATCGCGACGACATCTGAACTCTCCCATCCACCGGCTTCACCCTCCCCCTTGTGGGGAGGGCAAGCATAGCTTGGCGCAATGCGCCTAGCGACGCTAGGGAGGGGGGCGGGCGCCCCGATATCAGGGCCAACCCACCCCCCTCCCTTGATCCAGCCATTCGGCATAGCCGAATGGCCTTGGTCACTCAAATCGCTCCACCGGAGCGATTTGTCCCTTTGGGTCGCTCACAAGCCCCACAAGGGGGAGGGTGTCGACTAAGAAATCCACTCACGTCGCGCCGACAAACACCATCATATCCTCGAGCGTCGCCGCTTCGGCGGCCGGCTTGTCCCAACGGATGCGGTTGATGCGCGGAAAGCGCAGTGCCACGCCCGATTTGTGCCTTGTGCTCAGCTGCGCGCTGTCAAACGCCACCTCGAACACCAGTTCTTTGCTGACCTCGCGTACGGGCCCGAAACTGCCGATGGTATGGCTGCGAATCCATTTGTCGAGCAGCTTGAGCTCCTCATCGGTAAAGCCGAAATAGGCCTTGCCGATGGGCACGATCTCATTGCCCTTCCACACTCCGAATGTGTAGTCC
>JAHJOS010000321.1 GCA_018820005.1 Alphaproteobacteria bacterium
CATCTGCCTTGTTGGACATCCCTGACCAATGCGATTAGGGGGTCCAAGCGTCGCTGCTAGCTCCAGGACAGCTGATCGCGTGGAAGCCGGCCGCTTGGGTCGAAGACTTCAACTCGATGGGGAAGAGCGGGACCCCAGTCCCACAAGACCAGGTTTCGATCGTTGGTGTCTGCACCAGCCGCATAGCTGGGCACGACAATTCCGGCGGCGCCCAGTGACACCAAACGATCGTGAATAGCCCAAGAAACCGGCCGATCTCCAACCGCGAGAGTCCATGCCCAGTCGCAAGCCATATCGCTGGCAGAAACTGCTGCAGCCCCCCTCCCCTGCTCGGTCGTCAGGTCAATTATATCTTCGCAATCCACATCGTAGGAACAAAGCACCGTCGGATCGAGCCGATGCGGGAGACCCTGGCTGATCTCCTTGATCGCCGTCATAATGCTGAGCCCCAGATAGAGTGCAGGAACACCCTTGGGATTAAACCGAGCACCGCGGATCGCGGCGCCCTCCCCAGAGGTCGGCTTGAAGGACCAGCGAGGATCATGGGCGCGATAGCAGGTGCCAACAAACCTCACGCAAAGCCGCCTAAGGCCATATGGTCGAGATAGTCCCGAACCGCTCCCGCTTTTCCGTCCTTGACCAGGGCTTCAGCGGTTCGCCCACCGAAGGCCGGCAACGGTTGAGCACGATACCAGGCCATGGCTTGATCCTTGCCGCCTGCCCATTCGGTGACCCGGCTAATGATCTCCAGCATTTCGCGCAGACGGCCCTGCGCTTTTGGTGCGCCGATCCGTTCCGAGCGATAGAGGGTCTCTCGCGCTAGTCCGGCCGTTTCGGCGAGCTGAGACTTCGACATACCAAACCCATCGGCGACACGCTCCGCCGCAATTTGCCCCGCAGGGTCCATGTAGGACAGGATGAGCGGGGTTCCCGCGTCTGCCATTTTTGCAGTCAAAGCCATGACAGTCCTCCTTCGCCACAATATGTCACATCCAATGTGCGGAATATATGGCACTCCAACCGCACTTACAAGACCAGAGCCGGTTCACCGATCCCGCTTATTCAGACTGCTCCTCAAGCTATCGCTGATTTCGAGCCGCTTTTCGGTCCGGTCAAGCCGTTTGGCGGCGCCCAGATCGCTCTCGGCTTCCTCGATTCCGCCCCCAGTTGCCTTCGCGGCATCGAGTTTAGCCCGCAGCAGCGCCATGATCATCGGCCAGGGCGAGAATTTCCCTTCCTTTGCCCGTTCCGTGAGGTTTCGGAGATATCCGCCGGGGGATTTGATATGATCGGACTTTTGATAAATCGCGGCGAGGGTGATCGCGGCCGGCTGCTCCCCCATTGCGACTTGGGCATCCTCCCATGCACTAGGGCTGATACCCAATACCGGCCGGGCCAGGTCTGCGGCCGCCAGAAATTCACGCCAATGGTTGATACCGCCGCCCTTGGTCAACCAGAGGACATTCGGACATGCCTCCAACACGATCCCAAGGGGCAGTTCGCGCTTTGGCAAGCTCCGCAGGTTGTCAGTTTCGCCGGCGCTGCCGCTCTCTTCTCTTTTGGTTCCTAAGCCGGTTTCAGATTCATTTTTAGATTCTGTATTTGAAGTCTGTATGTGGCGATCATATCGGGACTCATTGGCGTTCATATTCTGTGTTTTTACGAATGATTCCAACACATCACGTATCTGGGTCCAAAGGTCGTCCAGCTCGCCCGCTACAGCCTCAAGAACCTGCTTTGGCGCTGTCCGGGGAAGCCGGCTAATGATCGTCTGATATTCGAGGTGCACGCTGCCCCAATTTCCAGGGACACCTTCCTCGATAGCTGCCTCGATCATCTTGACGATGTCGCGCCGGCAAATGGTCAGTCGTTCCTTGGCGACCTTGTAGGCCTTCTTCTCGGCGCGAACGGCCTCTGCAAGCTGCTTGAACTCAACGGCACGGGCAACGATCGGGGAGAGATCAAAGCCATAGGCTTGCTCGATGTCGCCCCCCTGCCCCTTACGGGCATAGCGCTTGCCATTGGGGCTATCGCGGCGAACGACCAAGCCGCACTCGACCAAGTTGGCCAGATGCCGGCGGAGTGTCGTCGGCGACATTCCGTTGGCCCTGCCAATGAGCTGTTCATTGGATGGCCAGACGATGAGCGCGCTGTCGCCGTAGAACGCTGTCTCCGGATGGAAGGACAGCAGGGCATCAAGGATGGCCAGCGCACGATCGGTGGCGCCGAGGGCAATGCGGGCTTCCTTGATATCCCTAAAAACGTGCCACTTATGCACGGTCGCGCCTTCCGGCGCATTCTGGGCTGTGACCTGGCTGGCAATCATGCCAAGCGTCATCGGCCGCCGCCCGAAGGGCGTCGTTACAGTATGG
>JAHJOS010000322.1 GCA_018820005.1 Alphaproteobacteria bacterium
GGGTTCGACACGCCTTCCGGCACTTTCCTCAACCCGTCCATGTCGTCCGAAAACGCCACCAGCCGCGTCGCCCAGTGGTCGCCGGTCAGGGCCCGAAAGGCGTTCCTCACCATCGTCGTGCGCGCCACCTCGCCGAAGGTGCCCATGTGCGGCAGGCCCGACGGCCCATATCCGGTCTCCAGCAACACCGGCCTTCGCAGGGACTCTAACTTGGCCAGTGCCTGGTCGGCCTTGCCCGCGTCGATCAACGCCCGGGCCTCGGCGCGTTCGGCCTCGGGCAATCGCTTCTTCAACACGTGCGACAGCAGATTGCGAGCCTGTTCGAAAGGCCACGACTTGGCTTCGCGGGCGAGGGGTTCAAGGTTCTGGAGCATGGGCGAGCGTTTGACCCGCCCAGATGCTCCGGTCAACTCACGCGGCTGCGACGTATGTCTGAGCCCACTCTTCCCGCCAGGGCCGATTGGCCTGAAGGTACAGCTTGTCGAACAACTCGGCAGCATTCAGTGGCTTGGCGACACAATCGTCCATACCCACGGCGAAATAGAGTTCCAGCTGTTCGGCAAGGGTGTTGGCGGTCAACGCGATGATCGGTGTCGACGCTACTTGTGTGTCCAGGGCGCGGATGCGGCGTGTGGCCTCGACGCCGTCCATGACCGGCATCTGGATATCCATCAGGATCACGTCCCAGCCCCCGCGCCGGGCTGCTTCGACTCCTTGGCTTCCGTCATCTGCAGTTTCGCAGATCACGCCCTGCGCCCTCAGCAAGGTTGAGATCAGCACCCGGTTGCTTTCGTGGTCATCGACATAAAGGACAGCCATGGCCCGAGCCTCGTCCTCGTCCTCGTCCAGAGAGGGTTCGTCCACAGCCAAAGGACGCGCCGTTGAGTCCTGAGCTGGCAACAAAGCCTGTTCGCTCATGCTGTTCAGATCAAGGGAAGCGACCCAATCATTGCGTTGAGACATGTCGATCATCTGCTCGACAACTGCGTGCAGGGTCATACCCGCTGCTGCGATCCGGTCCACATGCGCCGCTTGTTCGGGAGCCAGTCTGGCCCGACCCAGAATATCGGCAAATCCCATTACGGCATTCAGTGGCGTGCGTAATTCGTGAGACATTTCGCTGAGGAACCTCTGACGTGCCTCGGCCATCGCCGCCTTTTGTTCGGCGGCGGCACGCGCAGCCTCTGCCTCAACCCGATCGGTCACATCCCGTTCGTTCAGCAACACGCTGACCCCGCCCGTCACCGGATCAAGAATGGGGCGGCAATCGATATGGTGCCAACGCAATCCCTTCTGCGTCACCATCCGGTGCACCTCTGCAATCGTCAGCTCGCCCAGCGCCGCATTCAGAAGCCTCTTTCCGGCATCCGGGTCATGGAAACGCTCGATCAGGCCCATGCCTTCGCCGTAGGTCGAGAATGTACCCGGATTGGCAAACATCACTGCGCCGATGGCATCAAACAGGCCGACCGGGCCGGCAGAGTGACGCAGTGCCTCGACGGCGCGGCGCTCCTCGACCCCTACATCGGCCTCGGTCGCCTCAAACAGCAGCACATCACGACCGTCATCGAGAGCCACGGTTGAGATCAGCGCCTGTACCGTTAGCGGCTCTCCGTTAGGGTAGAAGGTCCAGCGTTCCTCGACGGCTTCGTTAGCAGCAGTGATGGCCTTCAACCGGTCCGTCCGGGCGCGCACGGCAGGCGACAGCTTTGAAAAATCTCGCGACAGCAATTCGTCCAGATCGGCCGCGCCCCAAAGTGCCAGCGCCGTACGGTTGGCATAGACACCGAAACAGCTGTCCGGATCAAACAGCCAGACAGCACGCCGCAAGCTATCCCAGGCGGTAAGCGGGGCACCATCGGCCAGTTTAGGAAGAGTGATGCCCATGGCATCCACCCTGCCTGTAACGCCTGAAGCAAGACTTAAAGACAGCCTGCTCCCCCGCTTGACCCAGCCGCAGCAGCATGACCAAACCGCCGCTTATGAAGACCGCCGATTTCGA
>JAHJOS010000323.1 GCA_018820005.1 Alphaproteobacteria bacterium
CGGTCTCTATGATTCCACCATCCGGATCGTAGACCGGTTGCGCGAGACGACGGCGCTAGCGGTTGAGATCATTCCCGGCATTACCTCGATACAGGCCCTGACCGCAGCCCATGGCATTGCGCTCAACCGCATCGGTGAGCCGGTGCACATCACCACTGGGCGGCGGCTGGGCTCGGTCGATGCAGACACGGTGGTCATGCTCGACGGCCAGACTGCTTTCACCACGGCTGACCCGAACCTGATCATTTTCTGGGGTGCCTATCTGGGCACGCCAGACGAGATCACCATCACCGGCCGTTTAGGCGATGTGCGCGACCAGATCGTGGAAACCCGCAAGACGGCACGAGCGCACCATGGCTGGATCATGGACACCTATTTGCTGCGTCGGCCCGACTGAGTGGCCGAAGCGTCGCAGGCCGAAGGCAGATGTTCCCCCGGCCCGCCCAATGGGCTAAACCAGCGGTCATGTCACTGGACCTTTCCATCCTCGCAGCGCCACAGCGGCGTGGCGCCTGCCCAACTCTAGACGTCCCCATGCAGACTGGGGATGGCCTTCTCGCGCGCATTCGCATCCAGGACGGCCGCCTGGAGCCAGGCAAGCTGGAACGCCTCGCCACTATCGCGGGCACCTATGGCAATGGCATCGTCGAAATCACCGCCCGCGGCAATCTGCAGGTGCGGGGGCTATCGCCGGCCGCGACAGGACATTTCGCCCGCGCTGTTCGACAAATCGTCACTGTTGAAACCGGCCTCGTCGTTGAGACCCCTCCCCTTTGCGGCGATGATCCGCTCGAAGTCGTCGACCCACGGCCCGTTGCCGCTGAAATTCGTCACCTTGCGCGGCCCCTCAACGACATGCTTGGCCCCAAGGTCACTGTTGTTGTTGACGGCGCGGGGCAGATCGGGCTGGCTGACCTCAAAGCCGATATCAGGCTTGTGGCGTCCTCGCCGGACGACTGGCTGCTTACCGTGGGCAATCATGCCCTTGGTTCAACGCAGGAGCCTGTTGAATGCGCGCAGATCATCCTCGCTGCCATTGCGAGCCTCGGTTTGACAGGCAGGGGCAGCGACCTGTCGCCCATCGCGTTGCGCGCACAATTGGCCGAACGCATCGCCGACGCAGCACCAACGCTCCAGCAGGCCACGCCACCGATCGGCCCGTTCCAGCTGTTTCATGACCGGGCCATCGGACTGGCGCTACCCTATGGCGCCATCGCCTGGCAGTCGCTGGTGGCGATCGCCCAGGACGAGGCTCGCTTTGGCATCCGCGAGTTCCGTCTGGCGCCACACCATGGCCTTCTCGCCATCGGTGCGCAGGAGGGCATCGCCGCCGAAGCGGCCGGGCTGGGCTTTATTGCCGGAATTGACGATCCGCGACGCCGGATCAGCGCCTGCATCGGCAGCCCCGGCTGCACATCGGGCCATATTCCGGCCCGGAGCGTCGCTAACAGGCTGGCCGGCGTGGTGCCAGATGGGCAGCATCTGCATGTTTCAGGATGCGCAAAGGGCTGCGCCCACCCGCGCCGCGCCGCCGTGACGCTGGTCGGTCAACACGATGGTTACGGTCTTGTCATCGAGGGCACCGCAGGCGATACGCCAGTGACCATATTGCGGGCGGACCAGCTTGAGTCCGCCATCGGCCCGTCCGGGCAAGGATGACGATGACCGACTATGACTACATTAGGGATGGCGACGCCATATATCGGCAGTCGTTCGCCATAATCCGCGCCGAGGCGGATCTGTCGCGTTTCTCCGATGGCGAGGCCGAACTGGCCGTCCGCATGATCCATGCCGCCGGTTCGGTCGAGGCGGCGCAGCATTTCGAATTTGGGCCCGGCTTTGTCGGCGCCGCACAGGCTGCACTTGCGGCTGGTGCCCCAATCTTGTGCGATGCAGAGATGGTGGCGCGCGGCATTACCGCAGTTCGCCTGCCGGCCAGCAATGAAGTCATTTGCACCCTGCGCGACGCGCGGACACCGGACATCGCAGCCGAGATCGGCAACACTCGCTCCGCTGCCGCGCTGCGCCTCTGGCTTCCGCGCCTGGCTGGCGCAGTTGTCGCCATCGGCAATGCCCCCACGGCGCTGTTCTTCCTGCTCGAAATGTTGCGCGACGGTGCTCCGAAGCCCGCCGCCATCGTGGGCATGCCGGTTGGCTTTGTCGGCGCCGCCGAATCCAAGGCAGCCCTGGCTGACAATTCCTATGGCGTCCCCTATGCGATCGTGCGTGGCCGGCTGGGCGGCTCGGCCATGACAGCGGCCGCGCTCAACGCCCTGGCGAGGTCGGGTATATGACCGGCAAGCTCATCGGCGTCGGCACTGGCCCGGGGGATCCCGAGTTGCTCACGCTCAAGGCCGTTCGGGCGATCCAGACCGCCGACGTGGTGGCCTATTTCGCCAAAAAGGGCAATTCGAGCAACGCCCGCGGCATTGTCGCCGACCTGATCACCACCCAGATCGAAGAGCCGCTCGGTTATCCGGTCACGACCGAGATTGATCGGCGCCACGCCGACTACAAATCCGCCACCGCTGGCTTTTACGAGGAGGCCGCTGCTCGCGTTGCTGCCCATCTCGACGCCGGGCGGACTGTGGCCGTGCTCAGCGAAGGCGATCCACTGTTCTACGGCAGCTATATGCATATCCACGCCCGGCTGGCGCATCGCTACCCTACCGAGGTCGTGGCCGGGATAACGGCCATGTCGGGCTGCTGGTCGCAGGCCGGCCTGCCACTGGTGCAGGGTGATGATATCCTCTCGGTGCTCCCCGGCACATTGGAAGAAGGCGCCCTGCGCACCCGCCTCGACAATACCGAC
>JAHJOS010000324.1 GCA_018820005.1 Alphaproteobacteria bacterium
CCCACCGCGACGAAAAAGAGCCCATCTTCAAGGGGTTGCTGATGAAGACGCTGACCGAGATCGACCAGACCCGGTTCGCGGGTCTGGTCTGATGGCTAGAGCTTGAGCCAGTCGTAGAGCTGGTCAGCCAGCTGGGCCACCTCGAACTCGGCGCCATGCAGCACCAGGTCGGGCGTCTCGGGCGCTTCGAACGGGCTGTCGATCCCGGTGAAATTCTTGATCTCGCCGGCCCGCGCCCGCTTGTAGAGCCCCTTGGGGTCACGCGCCTCGCATACCGCGAGCGGCGTATCGACATAGATCTCGGAGAACCTGAGATCGCCGGCAATTTCGCGCGCCAGCCGCCGTTCATTGCGGAATGGCGAGATGAAAGACACCAGCACGATCAGCCCGGCATCGGCCATCAGCCGCGCCACTTCGGCCACGCGGCGGATATTTTCCACGCGCGCCGCTTCGGTAAACCCGAGGTCCTTGTTCAGCCCGTGACGCACATTGTCGCCGTCCAGGATATAGAGGTGCTTGCCCTCGGCAGTCAGCCGACGTTCCAGCAGATTGGCCACCGTCGACTTGCCCGACCCCGACAGCCCGGTAAACCAGACGATCTGGGGCGCCTGCTCCTTCATGGCCGACCGCACGTCGCGGTTCACATCGAACGACTGATAGGTCAGGTTCTGCGCCCGGCGCAGGCCGAAATCGATCGTGCCGGCGCCCAGCGTGGCATTGCTCAGCCGATCCACCAGAATGAACCCGCCGGTCAGCGCATTGCTCTTGTAGCTGTCGAACGCAATCGGCTTGTCGGTGGCCAGCGTCACCGTCGCCACCTCATTGAGGTCGATCTTGGTCGCCGCGGTCTGTTCGAGCGTATTGACGTTGGTACGGAACTTCAGATCCGTAATCGTCGCCGAAATCACCTGCGAGCCGACCTTGAGCAGATAGGACCGCCCCGGATAGGCCGGCTCTTCGCTCATCCACACCACGCGGGCCTGGAACTGGTTGGAATATTCCGGCGTCTCGCCGGGGCGCGACAGCACATCGCCGCGCGAAATATCGACTTCGCGGTCCAGCACAAGCGTCACCGCGCGGCCTGCGACGGCCACATCGAGGTCACCGTCCATGGTCACGATCCGGCGCACCACCGCCGGCTTGCGCGAGGACGCGATCAGCACCTCGTCGCCCACCGCGATTTCGCCCGACGCCACCGTGCCCGAAAAGCCCCGGAAATCAAGGTTCGGCCGGTTCACCCACTGCACGGGAAAGCGGAACGGCTGCGCCGAACGGTCTTCCGACACATCGATGGTTTCCAGATACGGCACCAGCGCCGACCCGCCATACCACGACGTGTTCGGGCTCTGGGCCAGCATGTTGTCACCGCGCAGCGCCGAGACGGGAATCGCTTCCAGCGTCTTGAAACCCAGCGGTTCGGCAAAAGCGCGGTACTCAGCCACGATGCGATCAAACACCGCCTGGTCGTAACCGACCAGATCAATCTTGTTGACCACCAGAACCACGTGTTTCACCCCGATCAGCGACAGGATGAAGCTGTGCCGCCGGGTCTGGGTGAGAACGCCCTTGCGCGCATCGATCAGCACCAGCGCCAGATCGGCATTGGAGGCGCCCGTCGCCATATTGCGGGTATATTGCTCATGGCCCGGGGTATCGGCGACGATGAACTTGCGCTTGTCGGTCGAAAAGAACCGGTAGGCCACATCGATGGTGATGCCCTGCTCGCGCTCGGCCGTCAGCCCATCCACCAGCAGCGAGAAGTCGATGCCCTCGTCGCCGGTGGTGCGGTTGTGGCTTTCCTTCTTCAGGCTCGCCAGCTGGTCATCCAGGATCAGCTGGCTGTCATAGAGCAGCCGGCCGATCAGCGTGGATTTGCCATCGTCGACACTGCCGCAGGTCAGAAAGCGCAGCAGCGATTTGTCCGTCTGCTGCTGCAGCCACAGGCCAATATCGGTGTCGGGGGTGTGCATTGGCAGGGCCATCAGAAATACCCTTCCTGCTTTTTCTTTTCCATCGAACCGACGCTGTCGCTGTCGATCAGCCGCCCTTCCCGCTCCGAAGTGCGGCTGGCCTGCATTTCCATGATGATTTCGGGCAGCGTGGCGGCGCTGGAGCGGATAGCCCCGGTCAGCGGATAGTCGCCCAGCGTGCGGAAACGCACCAGTTCCTGCCGCGGCACTTCGCCGGGCTCGAGCCGGAACCGCTCGTCATCCACCATGATCAGCGTGCCCGAGCGCTCCACCACCGGGCGCGTCTTGGCATAGTAAAGCGATGGCAATTCAATGCCTTCCGAATAGATGTAGGTCCACACATCGAGTTCGGTCCAGTTCGAGATGGGAAACACCCGCATGCTCTCACCGGGGTTGAGCCGCGTATTGAATACGCGCCAAAGCTCGGGCCGCTGGTTCTTGGGGTCCCAGGCATGGTTGGCATTGCGGTGCGAGAAAATCCGCTCCTTGGCGCGCGACTTTTCCTCGTCGCGCCGCGCCCCGCCGATAGCCGCATCATAGCGCCCCGCATTGAGCGCCTGGCGCAGTGCCTGCGTTTTCATGATATCGGTAAAGCGCGAGGATCCATGGTCGAACGGATTGATATTGTTGGCCAATCCCTCGGGATTTGTATGGCTGATCAGATCGAACCCATGCTTTTCCGCCATGGCATCGCGGAACGCGATCATCTCGCGGAACTTCCACGTCGTGTTCACATGCAGCAGCGGAAACGGGATCTTGCTGGGAAAGAACGCCTTGCGCGCCAGATGCAGCAGGACACTGGAGTCCTTGCCGATCGAATACATCATCACCGGCCGCTCGAAGCTGGCGGCAACTTCGCGCAGGATTTCGATGCTCTCGGCTTCCAGCGCCTGCAAATGGGTTAGGGTTCGGCTCTGCACTGTTGGACAAGCTCCTGGCGCACGCCTGCACAATCGGCATGAAACATGCCTCGTTGGTATGCCGGGCACGGGGAGCGATCAAGACGAAAAGCGCCCGAAATCCGGGCGCGACAGGCCCATAAGCACAATCGTCTCAAGGACTTGCCAACTGTGCCAACGCGCTCTTCCGGACCGGAAATGGCGCGCAGGAAAATGCGCTATGACCGGATTGGACAGAAAAAAAGTTCTGTCAAACACCCCCGACCCCTCCGGCGAAAACTCTCCGCCTGATGCACCGATCACCCCGCTCTTTCAGGTCGTCGCCCGCAGACAATCCAGTACTCGTCGCCATATTCACAGTCGTTCGCGCCCATGGTATCACTGCAAGAAAATCGTTCGCTCATCACAACTTGGGGTTACTGATGTCGAATTTGATTGTGCCAGTCATTCTGGCTGGCGGACAGGGCACGCGCCTGTGGCCTTTGTCTCGCACGGCCCGACCCAAGCAGTTTTTGCCCCTCACCACTACCCTGACGCTTTTCCAGCAAACCCTCGCCCGCGTCACCGACACACAAATCTATGCCCCGCCGCTGGTCATGACGCACGCGGACTATCGCTTCATCGTGGCCGAACAGGCCGCCACGCTCGGCATCGCCCTTGGTGCCATCCTGCTTGAACCGGTAATGCGCAACACGGCCTTTGCCATTGCGGCAGCGGCCGCCTTTGTCGCCACCCGCTGGGGCGATGATACCCTGCTTCTTGTGCTGCCCTCGGACCACCAGGTTTCAACCGACGCCAGCTATCACGCCGCAATTGCCCAGGCCGCCCGCGCCGCCCGCGCCGGCCATCTGGTCACCTTTGGACTGGTGCCGACACGGGCCGAAACCGGCTATGGCTACATCAAGGCCGGCACTGGCACCGAGCCGACCCGCCCCATTGCCCGCTTTGTTGAAAAGCCCGGCGCCGTCCAGGCAGTCCAGATGCTGCACGATGGCGACTATCTGTGGAATTCGGGCATGTTCATGCTGGCCGCCGCGTCCTTTCTGGATGAATGCGCCAGCCTTGCACCCGAAACCAGCGCTGCGGCCCGCGACGCCGTCGCCCGC
>JAHJOS010000325.1 GCA_018820005.1 Alphaproteobacteria bacterium
CCATCACCCCTGCCGCTAGCAGTGGCCAGATCGGCCGCAACTCGGCCATCGGCTATGCCGGGGCTGATTTCGGCTGGTTGCCCTTTGGCAATATGGACGAGGGCGCCGCCATTGGTGGCCTGATCGGCTACCAGTACTGGAAAGACGCGCCCGATATCGGCACCGGCCAATATGCAGCCAGCTTTGCCGGCGGCGTACCCGCCACCTATGGCGCCGCCAAGGATAATTTCGACATCCACGCGCTGCGCATCGGCGTCAAGGGTCAGGCCAAGTTTGACCAGTTCGATGTGCAGGGCGAAGTCGCCGCCGTTCCCTACGCCAATGTCACCGGCACCGTGGGCGGTTCGTCCCCCGGTGGCTTCACATTCCCTGGTATTCCGGTCACTTTCTATGAACGCGCGCCCACCACGCTGACCGGTCGCGGCTACGGCGTCATGGCTGAAGGCATGGTCGGCTATCATCCTACGGAAAATCTGGTGCTCCGCGTCGGTGCCCGCGCCTGGTATCTTGAAGGCCAATTGGAGACGCAGTTCCACTCCAGCTCCGCCTTTGGCAATTCCGACCTAAACCTACCCAGCAATTTTGCCCGCATCTTCCGCTATGGCGCGCTGTTCGAACTGACCGGCAAGTTCTAGCCCTTTCGATCGCACCAGAGGGGCCGCGCCACAAATGACGCGGCGCTTGCCCCCTTGCGGTCAAGGTTGGGAGGGGGGTATGGCAGGGCGTGAATTTGCCGTCGCCCCCGCACTCTCATCCAGTTAGGCCCTCCTGTGACAGACCGCCTCAAAATTGCGCTCGCCCAGCTCAATCCCAAGGTCGGTGATCTGACCGGCAATCTGGCGCTGGCCCGCAAGGCCCTTGGCGATGCGCAGGCCGCCGGCGCCGACATCCTGATGTTCAGCGAACTCTTCCTCACCGGCTATTTCCCCGATGATCTGATGTTCAAACCACAGTTCGTTGCCGACGCCATGCAGGCCGCGCACGATCTGGTGGCCAATACCGTCGGCACCGATGTCGTGCTCGTGCTGCCGACCCTGTGGACGGACCGTTCCGGCCTGCGCAATGCCGTGATCGTGGCCGAGAAGGGCGAGATCATCGCCACCCGCTTCAAGCGTGAACTGCCCAATTCGGACGTGTTCTACGAAAAGCGCTACTTCACCGCTGGCACGCTGCCTGATCCGGTCATCATCAAGGGCGTGCCAGTTGGCATCCCGATCTGCGAAGATGTCTGGCACGCATCGGTCTGCGAGCATCTTGCCATGCGTGGCGCCGAAATCATGCTGTGTCCCAATGGCTCGCCCTATTGGACCAACAAGCAGCACATCCGCAAGGAACTGGTGCGCGCCCGCGTCGCCGAAGACAATGTGCCCATGCTCTATCTCAACCAGGTCGGTGGCCAGGATGAGATCGTGTTTGATGGCGCCTCCTTTGCAATCGAGCCGGGCAGGGGCCTCGTGCTGCAGGGCAAGTCCTTCGCCACCGATTTCATCGTCTCCGACTGGGTGCGCGATGGCGATGCCTGGAACTGCACCAACGGCCAGGTCACCGAACTTACCACCACCGACGAAGCGCCCTGGCTGGCCTGCGTCCTGGGCCTGCGCGACTACGTGCGCAAGAATGGCTTCAAGCAGGTGGTGCTGGGCCTCTCAGGCGGCATCGATAGCGCCGTCGTCGCTGCCATGGCTGTCGATGCGCTGGGTGCCGAAAACGTCCACTGCATCATGCTGCCCTATCGCTATACCTCCGAGGCCAGCCTGACCGATGCCAAGGACTGCGCCACCCGCCTGGGCGTGCGCTACGATGTCGTGGCCATCGGCAATCCGGTCGATGATGCGCTGGCCGAACTGGCCCCGATCTTTGGCGATCGCCCCGCCGATCTGGCCGAAGAGAATATCCAGTCCCGCATGCGCGGCGTTGTCCTGATGGCGGTGTCCAACAAGCTCGGCTCCATGCTGCTCACCACCGGCAACAAGTCCGAAATGGGCGTGGGCTACGCCACCATCTATGGCGACATGAACGGCGGCTACAATCCGCTCAAGGACATGTTCAAGATGGAAGTCTATCGCCTCGCCGACTGGCGCAATTCCCATCTGCCCGGCGATTGCATGGGCCCCTCGGGTCTGGTCATTCCTCAGGCCATCATCGACAAGGCGCCATCAGCCGAACTGCGCCCCAACCAGACCGATCAGGATAGCCTGCCGCCCTATCCCGTGCTCGATGATATCCTTACTGCCATGGTCGAGGAGGAGCTCTCGCTCGCCCAGATCGTCGCGCGTGGACATGAGCCGGCCCTGGTGCAGCGCATCGAGCGCCTGCTCAACATCGCCGAATACAAGCGCCGCCAGTCCGCCCCCGGACCCAAGCTGACCCCCAAGGCCTTTGGCCTCGGTCGCAAATACCCCATTACCAATGGCTACAAGGACCACAGCATCGGATGACCATTGTTCGCTGGGCGCCGTCCCCCACTGGCCGCATCCACCTGGGCAACGCCCGTCCGGCGCTGCTCAACTGGTTCTTCGCCCGCCGCCACGGCGGCACCTATGTGCTGCGCATGGACGATACCGATCTGGGTCGCTCCACGCGCGAATCTGCCGACGGCATCGAGGTCGATCTGGCCTGGCTGGGCATCACGCCCGACCTGCTGGTGCGCCAGTCCGAACGCACCGCGCTTTACGATGCCGCCAGCGATCGCCTCAAGGCAGCAGGCCGCCTCTATCCCTGCTACGAAACCGAAGAAGAGTTGGACCGCAAACGGGCCCGTGCCCGTCTGCTGGGCAAGCCGCCCATCTATGATCGCGCCGCGCTGGCCCTCACCGATGCCGACCGCACCCGTCTGGAAGCGGAGGGCCGCAAGCCACATTGGCGCTTCCGGCTCGATGGCCGTCCGGTGCAGTTCAACGATCTCATCAAGGGCCCCCAGACCGTCAATACCGCCTCGATGTCCGATCCCGTCCTGGTGCGCGAAGATGGGTCCTACCTCTACACGCTCCCCTCGGTGGTCGATGACATCGATCTGGCCATCACCCATGTCATTCGCGGCGAAGACCACGTGTCCAATACTGGCACCCAGATCGAGATCTTCGAGGCTCTGGGTGGCGCCGTCCCCGAATTTGGCCACCACAATCTGCTGACCGACGCAGCCGGGCAGGGCTTTTCCAAGCGCCTGGGTAGCCAGTCCATCGCCGATTTCCGCGAGGAGGGCTATGAGCCCATGGCGATCGCGGTCATGGCCAGCCTCACCGGCACCAGCCTGCCCATCGAGACCTATGAAACGCTCGACGAGATCGCTAATCGCCTTGATTTCTCGATGATTTCGCATGGCGCCGCGCGCTTTGATCCCATTGAGCTCGACAATCTCAACGCCCGTCTGCTTCACACGCTGCCTTATGCCGGCGCCGCGTCGCGCCTCTCCGCCCTTGGTCTCGAAGGCGAGGCCATGTGGCTGCTGCTGCGCGATAATCTGCGCAAATTCGACGATATCGTCGATCTGGCGCGGCTGGTCACCGGCCCGGTCGAGCCTGTCATTGCCGATGAGGACCGCGATTTTCTGGCGCTCGCCAAGGCCCTGCTGCCGCCTGAGCCCTGGGACCTGACCACCTGGGGGCATTGGACCGACGCGCTCAAATCAGCCACGGGCCGCAAGGGCAAGGCGCTGTTCCTGCCCCTGCGCATGGCCCTGACCGGCCGTCACGATGGCCCCGAGCTTAAGTCCCTGCTGGTGTTGGTTGGGCGTACGGCGTGTCTGGACCGACTACCCTGACCACCTTGTCGCCGAACTGCACCAGCCGCAGTTCGGTTTCCGCCGGGCCCTGATTGACGGGACGCGTCACCTGCGTCTCGCCCGGACCGGCCGGGCGCGGGCGCGGCAGCGGCACATCCACGAGCGTGGCGGTCTGCACCGGCGCGGCTGCAGCAACGGCCATCACCGGAGCGACCCCGCGCGGGTCGCGCAAGGGCATGGGGAACTGCTCGGCGCCCACATCGATCATGCTGCGATTGCTGCCGTCGTCACGCGTCGCCACCGATATCGAGCCATCCGATTGCGGCGGCACCTTGCAATTGGCGCCCGGGCTGGTGTCCAGCGTCGTGCGATAGGCAAAGGCCGAGGGCAGGGCGCTATAGGGCGTTCCCGCCATATTGATCATCTGCTCGGGCTCCTGGCCCGGGTTGTCGTAGAAATACAGCTCCACCGGCGTCGTCGGACAGCTCGACTGGCACATCGCCGCGTCATTGCCCACATAATCGGGCAGCGTCGCGTAGCTGATGGGCCAGAAATAGCCATCGCTCAGCCGCACGCACACCGTGCGCACCGTCTGATAGCCGCCATAGCCCCAGGGGTCGCCACCATCCACCAGCTGCCCATTGCCGAAATCGGTATCGGACGGGGTGCCGAAAATCCGCTCGAACAGGTTCTGCCGGTCATTGGTCACCGTGGCGTTCGAGCCGCCACGTTGGCTGCCGCAGCCAAACCGAGCCATTTCCTGCAGGATCGCCTCGCGCTGTCCGGCCACGGCATTGGCACTTTCCACCTGCTGGGACACGTTTGCAGCCACCTCGCGCAGCCGGAGCACTTCGCGGCCGATCTGGCGGCATTGCGGCGTCAGCGTGCGACCAGCCTTGGCGTCGTCATTGCACCCGTCGCGTACATAGCGGCTTTCCATCTGCTGCACGGCGCGCTGCGCTTCGCGCGCGGCCTGCGAATTGCCGCCCAGCTGGCGGAAGTCGCCATTGCGGTCCACCTGGCGCAAGGCCGCATCCAGCTGCACGCATTGAGCCGATTGCGCA
>JAHJOS010000326.1 GCA_018820005.1 Alphaproteobacteria bacterium
CATGTCCGCGCTGTCAAGAACCGCCGCCAATAGGGCAAGAGCCTCGGACACGACGCTGCCGGCTCAGCGCCGCAGTCGCCACACCCCGGTCATGATCGGTCTATCACCCAAGAGATCGGTAGACACCTGCATGGCTTTGCTCCCCAAAGCTGCCAAGTTGACGTCATCGCGTATGGACCGGTGTGGCCCGCATAGGGGGAAATACTGATCACTGCGAGCGAGAAAAACAAGCCATACCAGCGTGCCGGCGAAAAATGAAAGCGCCCCGACCGGCAACAAATTCGGTCAGGGCGCTCTTTATATTGTACAGCGCACAGCAGCGATCAGTGTTTGACGTCAAACTGATGCGGGTTGAAGTGATAGGCGGTCGAGCAGAACTCGCAGACGACCTCGATTTCGCCGTCAACAGCCATTTCCTCGCGGTCCTCGGCCGTGAAACTGGTGCCGAGCATGGCCTCAATACTATCGGCCGAGCAGGTGCAGCGCTCCACCATCGGCAGGGGCGCAAACACGCGCACGCCGGTCTCGTGATAGAGCCGGAACAGCAGGCGTTCTGAGGTGAGGTCCGGATCGGCAAGTTCGAGGTCATCGAGCGTTGCCATCAGGGCCTTGGCTTCGTTCCAGCCATCTGGCGCATCGGCGTCAATCGCGTCGAAATTCCCATCGCCCGGCAGGTCGGCGACATGGGACATGCCGTGCTCGGGCAGATGCTGGATGAGCACGCCACCGGCCCGCCAATGCGGCCGATGGTCGCCCTTCCTGGTAAACTCTGCCACCGCCAGACGGACCTGGGTCGGGATCTGTTCGGACTGCATGAAATAGGTATGCGCCACTTCCTCTAGGGAATTGCCCTCGAGCGCGACGATGCCCTGATAGCGTTCGGTATTGGGGCCCTGGTCGATGGTCATGGCCAGATGGCCGTTGCCGAGCAGTTCGGCCGGCCTGGTGCGCCCCTCTTCGGCGGCCTTGACCAGCGCGTCGTGATCAAAGCGCGCATAGCCGCGCATCCCGTCGGGGGCATCGAAATCGACCACCAGCAGGCTGACCGGACCATCGGTCTGGGTCTGGAGGATAAAGCGGCCCTCGAACTTGAGCGAGGAACCGATCAGGGCCGCCAGCACCACAGCCTCGCCGAGCAGGCGTGCCACCGGCGCCGGATAGTTGTGACGGCTCAGTATGGTGTCGAGGGCATCCCCCAGGCGCACCGTGCGGCCGCGCGTATCGAGCTTGTCGAGCGTGAACGGAACAACGGCATCGTCGCCGCTTTCCGGCCGGTCAAGCCCAAGGGAACTCATGAGATTGTCTGTCATGGTCGTCATATCCGTCGTCATGGCGGTCAATTGGCTTTCAGGTCGGCTGGGCAACAATGATACCAGCCCGCAAACTCGGCAAGAGTCTGCGGGCTGCTATCTTTGCCCTCGGGTCGGCCCTGGGGTCAGGCGATCAGTTGACGTCTGCCCCAAAGGCCCAGCACAGGATGGCTTTCTGGGCGTGCAGGCGGTTTTCGGCCTCGTCCCACACAACAGACTGAGGACCGTCGATCACCTCGTCGGTCACTTCGTCACCGCGATGAGCGGGCAAATCGTGCATGAACAGGGCGTTCTTGTCCGCCAAGGCCATCAAATTGGTATTGACCTGATAGGGTTTCAAGACCCGGCGACGCTCGGCGATATCGACGTCACCCATCGATACCCAGGTGTCGGTGATGACGAGGTCAGCACCCTCAACGGCCTCGCGCGGGTCCTCGATCAGCTTGACGTAGTCGCCGGCGCGGCGAATGTCGTCCATCAGGTCCTTTTCGGGGCTATATTCTTCCGGTGTCGCAATGGTGAGGTGACATTCGAACAGTTCGGCCGCGTTGACCCAGGAGTGCAGCACATTATTGCTGTCACCCACCCAAGCCACCTTGGCACCCTTGATATTGCCGCGGTGTTCCTCGAACGTCATCAGATCGGCCATGATCTGGCAGGGATGGGCCCGCCGTGTCAGACCATTGATAACAGGCACCGTTGCGGCATCAGCCAGATCGAGCAGATCGGCGTGGCTGAGGATGCGGATCATGATGGCGTCGACATAGCGGCTGAGAACGCGGGCGGTGTCGGCCAGCGTTTCTTCGCGGCTGAGCTGCATTTCCTGGCCAGACAGCATGATGGTCTCGCCGCCCAACTGGCGCATGCCGACATCAAAACTGACACGGGTGCGGGTGGACTGGCGTTCAAAGATCATGGCCAGCACCTTGTCCTTGAGGGGCTGGGGGCGGTCGCCCTGCTTGAGACGGGCCTTGAGCGAGCCCGCCGTGTCGAGCATGCCGCGCAGCTCGCTATAAGAGAAGTCGTCGATCGAGAGAAAATGCCTTGGGGTGCCGGTCGAGTTCATGGGCCGGGTTCCTTTGTGTCGCGTGAATCTGTCGGCAAATGCCGAAGCCGCCCCTCCCAGGTCGGAAGGGGGTGTGAGGTGAGGCAACGGCAGGCTTGAACATGACGTTCACCGCCGCACCCTCACCGGTCTCCCTTAGGGGGGAGGAAACAGACCGCATCGTCGTCGACGATTGTAGGGACCGTAAATCACTGCACTATCCGACTGCGGGAACTGACGCGGTTTCGGCCTCGATCGCTTCAAAAGCAGCGCCGAGCGTGGCAACAGCTTCTTCGATCTCTGCTTCGGTTACGATCAGGGGCGGGATAAGGCGCAAGACGTTATCGCCAGCGCCCACCGCAAGCATCTGATGATCGTCGCGCAGGCGCGCCACGAAATCGCGGACGGGCGGGGTGATCTTGATGCCGGCCAGCAGGCCCTTGCCGCGCAGCTCGACAACATAATCGGGATATTTCTGCTGAAGCTGCTGCAAGTGCCAGGCCAGCTTCTGACCCATCTGGTTGACATGGTCGATGAAGCCGGGGGCCAGGATGCGGTCGAGCACGGCGTTGCCGACGGCGGTCGCCAGTGGATTGCCGCCATAGGTCGAGCCATGCGTGCCGGGCACCATGGAGGCTGCAACTTCCTCTGTAGCAAGGCAGGCCCCGAGCGGAAAACCGCCACCGATGGCCTTGGCCACCGCGACGATATCGGGCGTGATCCCGCTCCATTCAAAAGCAAAGAAGCGCCCGCTACGACCATAGCCACACTGGACTTCGTCAAGGATCAGCAACATGCCGAATTCGTCACACAGCGCGCGCAGGCCCTGCATGAATTCGGATGACATTGCCGTCACGCCGCCCTCGCCCTGCACGGGCTCGATCAGGATCGCACAGGTCTTGGGGGTGATCAGCGCCCTGACGGCGTCGAGATCACCCGGCGCGGTGTGTTTGAACCCGGGCATCACCGGCCCAAACCCCTCAAGATAGCTCGGGTTGCCGCCGGCGGCGATGGTGGCCATGGTCCGGCCATGGAAGGAGCCGGTAAAGGCGATGATTTCATCGCGTTCGACCTCACCCTTGGCCCAGAAATAATGCCGCGCCGTCTTGATGGCACACTCGATGGATTCCGCACCCGAATTGGTGAAGAACACCTTGTCGGCGAAGGTCGTATCGACGAGGCGCTGGGCCAGCCGTTCCTGCTCGGGAATGGTGAAGACATTGCTGGTATGCCAGACCTTGTCGGCGGCACTTTTGATCGCGCTGACGAGGTGGGCGTCGCCATGGCCGAGTGCGTTGACCGCGATGCCGGAGTGAAAATCGAGATAGGATCGGCCCTGCTGATCGTACAGGCGCATACCCTCGCCCCGCTCAAAAGCGAGTTCGGAGCGGGCATAGGTGCCGTAGAGCGCAGACATGGGTCGTTTTCCTTCCTGATTGGCGGGGTTTACGCAGGCTAAAGTGGCAGCGTGACAATAGCGCCACAAAAACCAAAAACGCGCCATCTTTGCAGCGCGTTTACGTGCCAGAGTTAGGCCAGTTTTGCGAGATAAGTCAATGATCCTAGGGCAAGCCTATGATTTGACTCAAAGATCGTTAGCGGAATTTTAACCAGTGAATTTACGGGGAAACTCCCCGTCGACTCTTGATCCCGATTCCACCGATGGCGTAAACTGCTTGGCAGTGGGAGCACGATATCTCGTGTGGCGGACCCATTCAACATACGACGCCTAGCGTTTGACGGCTGCCATGGCCATTTGGCAGCGCAATGAAGGATTCTGTTTTGACGATGGTTTCAGGAGCACAAACGGCGGGCTGGACTGACGAGCGCGTCGAGACCTTGAAGAAGCTCTGGATGGAAGGCCTCAGTGCCAGCCAGATCGCGGGGCAGCTGGGCGAAGGCGTCACCCGTAATGCCGTTATCGGCAAGGTACACCGGCTCAAGCTGTCAGCGCGTGCCAAGCCCACCAATTCCACCCCACGCGCCCGTCCGGCAGCGCGGCCTGCGCCGCGCCGTGTGGCCAGCCCCTCGTCGGCCGGCATGTCCAATATGGGCGCAACGGCCAAGCCGCGTCCGGCCATGTCGTCGCGGCCGCAGACCATGGGTGCAACTGCTCTGGCGCACAATCCCGAGATGGAGACCCAGCTCTATGTCGCCCCGGTGGTGCAGGAACTGTTCATCCCCGAGGACAAGCGCCTGAGCCTGCTGCAGTTGAGCGAAAGCACCTGCAAGTGGCCCATCGGCGACCCGCTGAGCAAGGATTTCTACTTCTGCGGCCAGCATAGCCTGGAAAGCGGCCCCTATTGTGAGTTCCACTCGCGTCGGGCCTACCACCAGGTCGACAAGAAGCGCCGCTGAGCGCACTGGCAAGAACTGAACCAAGGGCGCCCGTGAGGCGCCCTTTTCGTTTGGGCGGGGATGCGTCGACGGCGGCACTAGGGCAGATTGAGCTGCCAGGTCACGCCAAAGCGGTCTCCCACCCAGCCAAAACGCTGGGAAAAGCCATAGTTGTCGAGCGGCATATATACCCTGCCTCCCTCGGACAGGGCGGCGAACGCGACTTCGAGCTGCTCAAGCGTTTCGCATGAAACAAAAAACGAGACGGCGGGCGTGAAGTCCCAGTCATGATCAATCGGACTGTCGGAGGCCATGAAACTCTGCTGGCCCAGCGTAAACCTGGCTGTCATCACCAACCCGTCGCCGCCCGGCGTGCCGTCTGGATAGCGCTGGATGTGCTCGACCCGGCTTTGGGGAAAGACAGAACAATAAAACTGGATCGCCGCTTCGGCGGTGCCGCCTTGAAAGGTCAGGAAGGGTGTCAATGTCTGCGACATCTGGCGTGCTCCTGTTGGTAGAGGCCGTAAGCCTAGCAACAGTAGATGCCGCTGTCAGCCGGAGCCGTTGGGCCCCGTGCCCGGACGATCGGGTTCTGCTCCATCCAGATCGGCCGGACGCGCCCCATCCACGATAGGCCTCCAGAGCTGGGCAGTGTTCCTTGGCTTTCCCACCCCCGGTGCCACATCGGCCTTGAGCCGGGGCCTATCCTGAGATTGCAGGCCCGCAGCCAGGTGGTCCCAACGATCGACCTCTCGGCTCTGGCGCCATCTCAGGATGGTCCCTGCTTTCGCAGGGA
>JAHJOS010000327.1 GCA_018820005.1 Alphaproteobacteria bacterium
ACCGGCAGCCCGGTGCTGACAGGTCTCGCCGGCTTTGCCGAAATGCTGCCCTATGTGCTCGCCAAGGCTCTGGGTGGCCCGTTGATTGATCGGCTCGGCGCGCGCCGCATGGCCATCACCTGCGACGCCATGTCGACCATCGCAGTGGCCCTTGTGCCGCTGCTCTATTGGGCGGGCCTCCTCTCGATCTGGGTGCTGCTGCCAGCCCTGGCATTGATCGGCGTGCTGCGCGCGCCAGCCGATGCCAGCAAACAGGCCATGGTGCCAGCCGTTGCTGCCCTGGGACAGATACCGCTCGAACGGGTGACGGGCGTGGTGGGCGCCAGCGACCGCCTCGCCGGCACGCTGGGCGCAGCCAGCGCCGGCGCCCTGATTGGCCTGCTCGGCTCCGGCTCCGCGCTGCTGGCCAATGCCTTGGCCTTCATGCTTTCGGCGCTGGTGCTGGCCGTCGGCGTACCGGGCGCGATCAAGAGTGTGACGTCCCAGAGCCTTCCAGCCGAACCAACGGTAACCGAAAGCTATCGCGACCAGCTCATCGCAGGCTGGCAGGTTTTGCGCCAGGATGCGGTGCTGATGGGCCTTATGCTCATGATAGCCGTCACCAATCTGCTCGACCAGGCCTATTCCATGGTTCTACTGCCCGTCTGGGTGCGGCAGGCGGGCCTCGATGTCACATGGGTCGGCATTCTGCTCGCGACGTTCTCGGGCTCGGCCATTGTGGGGGCAATGCTGGCGGCGGTCTATGGCGCCCGCCTGCCGCGCTTGCTGCTCTATACCTTGGGCTTCCTGTGCGCAGGACCGATCGCCTTTGGCAGCTTCGCCCTCAACCTGCCGCTGCCAGCCATTTTGACGATCCTGCTCATCGGTGGCCTTGCCGCAGGCTTCATCAACCCCATCGTCTCGGTCATCCTTCTCGAGCGTACGCCGGCGCCAATGGTCGGTAGAGTCATCGCCCTGGTCGGCGCATTGAGCTGGTCGCTGATCCCCTTTGGCGGCCTCTACGCGGGGCTGTTGGTCGACAATCTGGGGATCATCACAGCAATCAGCGTCACCGCCTCGCTGTACCTGACGGCCATCGTCGTTCCTCTCCTGGTACCCAGCTTTCGTCAGATGGGACGCAAACCCGTGCCACAGGCCTGATCTCCACAGGCACCTCCTGACAAAATTAGCATTTCCCCCCGGAATCGCCTATGAAAACAGCTAGCAAAACCAAGATAGAATCACCCCAGTGACCGATACGACCGACAACGGAACTGGCGCGCTGCCGCCCTCCGATATTTCGATGATTTCCATCACCGACGAAATGCGGAAATCCTATCTCGATTACGCCATGAGCGTGATCGTCAGCCGCGCCTTGCCGGATGTGCGCGACGGGCTCAAGCCCGTGCATCGCCGCATTCTGTTTTCGATGAGCGAGAACGGCTACGAATACAACAAGCCCTACCGCAAGTCGGCCCGTGTGGTTGGCGATGTGATCGGTAAGTACCATCCGCATGGCGACAGTGCGGTCTATATGGCCCTGGTGCGCATGGCGCAGAACTTCTCCATGGGCGAAATGCTGGTGGAAGGGCAGGGCAACTTCGGCGCGGTCGACGGCGATATGCCCGCCGCCATGCGTTACACCGAAGTGCGCATGCAAAAGATCACCAATTCCCTGCTCGACGATCTCGACAAGGACACGGTCGATTTCCGCGACAACTATGACGGTTCCGAGCACGAACCGACCGTGCTGCCGGCCCGCTACCCCAATATGCTGGTCAATGGCGGCGGCGGCATTGCCGTGGGCATGGCCACCAATATCCCTACCCACAATCTGGGCGAAACCATCGACGCCGCGCTGCTGGTGCTCGACAATGCCTCGGTGACCTTCGACGAACTGCTCGAAGTCATGCCGGGTCCCGATTTCCCCACCGCCGGCATCATCCTGGGCCGCTCCGGTATCCGCTCGGCCTATGAAACCGGCCGCGGCTCAGTGCTGATGCGCGGTCGTGTTGTCATCGAAGAGGTCCGCAAGGAGCGCGAAGCGCTCATCATCACCGAGATTCCCTATCAGGTGAACAAGGCGTCGATGGTCGAAAAGATTGCCGAACTCGTGCGCGACAAGCGTATCGAAGGCATCGCCGATATGCGTGACGAAAGCGACCGCAACGGCATGCGCGTGGTGGTCGAGATCAAGCGCGACGCGCTGCCCGAAGTGGTTCTCAACCAGCTCTACCGCTTTACCCCGCTGCAATCCTCGTTCGGCTGCAATTTCGTCGCCCTCAATGGCGGCAAGCCGCAGCTGATGAACCTGCGCGAAATGCTGCAGGCCTTCATCGATTTCCGTCACCAGGTCGTTACGCGTCGCGCCCGCTTCCTGCTCAACAAGGCCCGCGATCGCGCCCATATCCTGGTCGGTCTGGCTGTCGCTGTGGCCAATATCGATGAAGTCATCGCCCTGATCCGCACCGCGCCCGATCCGGCGACGGCCCGCGAGCAGTTGATGACCCGCCGCTGGCCGGCACAGGACGTTGCGCCACTGATCGCGCTGATCGACGATCCGCGCCACCGTATCAACGAAGACGGCACCTTCAATCTCTCCGAGGAACAGGCCCGCGCCATCCTCGAACTGCGTCTGGCCCGCCTGACCGCACTTGGCCGTGACGAAATCGGCGATGAGCTCAATGGCCTGGGTGCCCAGATCGAGGATTACCTCGATATCCTGCGCAGCCGCGACCGCGTGGTAGATATCATCCGCACCGAACTGACCGAGATCAAGGAGCAGTTCGCCACCCCGCGGCACACGGAAATTTCCGAATCGCTGGGCGACTTCGACGATGAAGACCTCATTGCCCGCGAAGACATGGTCGTGACCGTCAGCCACGAAGGCTACATCAAGCGCGTGCCGCTCTCGACCTATCGGGCCCAGGCCCGTGGCGGCAAGGGCCGCTCGGGCATGGCGACCCGTGACGAAGATTTCGTTGCCCGGCTCTTTGTCGCGAACACGCACACGCCGGTGCTGTTCTTCACCAGCCGCGGCATTGCCTATAAGCTCAAGGTCTGGCGTCTGCCGCTGGCCCAGGCCAATGCCCGTGGCAAGGCACTGATCAACATCCTGCCGCTCGAGCAGGGCGAACGGCTGACGACCATCATGCCATTGCCCGAGGATGAAGCCAGCTGGGCAAACCTGGACATCATGTTTGCCACCACGCGCGGCACCATGCGACGCAATTCGCTGGCCGACTTCATCGAAGTCCGCCAGAACGGCAAGATTGCCATGAAGCTCGATGATGGCGACCAGATCGTCGGCGTTGAGACCGCCACCGTCAATGACGACGTGCTGATGACCACGGCCATGGGCCAGGCCATTCGCTTCCGCACCGATGACGTGCGCCTGTTCAAGGGCCGCGATTCCATGGGCGTGCGCGGCATCAACCTGGCCAAGGACGACGTGGTCATTTCCATGGCCATCATCAACCACTCCGACGCCAGCGCCGAAGAGCGGGCCGCCTATCTCAAGATGAGCCGTGCCGTGCGCGGCGAGGAGCAGAGCGAAGACGCCGGATCCGATGAAGGTGATGTGGTTGCCGGCGAACTGTCCCAGGAACGCTATGCCCAGATGAGCGCTGCCGAGCAGTTCATCCTCACTATCTCCGAGAATGGCTATGGCAAGCGCACCTCCAGCCACGAATACCGGATCACCGGGCGTGGCGGTAAGGGCATCGTCGCCATGGCGGTCAACAAGCGCAACGGCAACCTTGTCTCCAGCTTCCCTGTCGAAGACGAAGACCAGATCATGCTGATATCCGACGGCGGCCAGACCATTCGCCTGCCGGTGGGTGGCGACAAGCCGATCCGCATCGTCAGCCGTGGCAGCCAGGGCGTCATCGTCTTCGATACCGCCGCCGACGAAAAGGTCATGTCGGTCGAGCACATCCGCGAGCCTGAAGCGGTCGAGGAAGAAGGCGCTCCTGAGGCTACCGAAGGCGGCACCACGCTCGAGGCGCCCAATACGCCTGATGCGCCGGAGGCACCCGACGCGCCTGAAACCCCGGACGAGCCGTCGCAGGACTGATGCGACACAATAATTGACGATCAAGGGGCGCTGCGGCGCCCCTTGGCTTTTCTCGCCGCGCCTTTGGTTGGCTGCCGCCAGACCCCTTGCCAACGGCCCGCGACAATGGCTTGGATGGCGCCAACGTTCCTGGAGCCTTCTTCTATGCTCTCTCTTGCCACCCTCATTCCTTATCTTGGCGCTTGCCTGCTGGTGGCCATCGTTCCCGGCCCCAGTGTGACGGTGATCGTCGCCAATGCGCTGGCGCGCGGCACGAGGGCGGGGCTTGCCATCGTTGCGGGCACCCACGCCGGTATTCTGGTGATGACATTCGTGGTTGCCATGGGCATGCAGGCGCTTGTGGCCTTCATGGGCTGGGCCTTTGATTGGCTCAAGCTCGTGGGCGCCGCCTATCTGATCTGGCTCGGTTTCAAGATGTGGCGCGCCACGGGCGAATTGGGGACAGCGCAGGCAGAGCAGGGCAAGTCAACCAGCCAACTGGCTATCGAAGGGTTTCTGGTGGCGATCGCCAATCCCAAGGCGCTGATTTTCCTCAGTGCCTTCCTGCCTCAGTTCGTCGACATCAACCGCCCCGCCTTTCCCCAGGTCATGATTTTGGGGCTGCTGTTCATGCTGGTTGCCGGCACCACCGACGCCGTCTATGCCCTTGTCGCCGGTCGCGCGCGCGGCTTGCTCAGCGCCGCACGCGTGCGCCTTGTGTCGCGGGTTTCAGGCGTCATCCTCATGGCAGGGGGCGCATGGCTGGCGCTGATGAAGCGCGCATGAGCATCGAAATACTCAACCTGCGCGACGCCAGACAGTTCATGCCCGACATCGCCGACCGCCTCTGGCATGCCTGGGGGCAATTCAGCGGCGAGACGCTCGCCGACGAGGTGGCGGCGCTCGAGGCGGTGGTGGCGGCCCCCGCGTTTCCCTTCACGCTGGTGGCGCTGGTGGACGGCGCCTTTGCCGGCACCGTCTCGGGCATCGCTTCCGATCTCGACGAACGCCCTGAACTCGGCCCCTGGGTCGCCTCGCTCTGGGTTGAACCGGGCCATCGCGGCGCCGGCATTGCGCGCACCCTAGTTGAACAGGCCACTGCGACCCTGTTCGCCCAGGGCAATACCAGGGTCTATCTCTACGCCATCCCGCCGCTGCAGGCCCTTTACCTGGGCATGGGCTGGACGCTCGTCGAAGAAAAATTCGGCAAGCTTGGCGTTGATATCTACATCCGCGATGCGCCAGCAGTAACAGGTACGCCCTGAGCCGCCGCT
>JAHJOS010000328.1 GCA_018820005.1 Alphaproteobacteria bacterium
CCGCAGCCCTGGCGGCAGGCGGCCGGTGTTCTGCGCGGCATGGGTTACGACCAGGCTGCTCAATCGCTGTCCATCGAGCGCCGCGTCCGTGAGCGGCTGGCTGACAACACCCCGCGCTTCCAGCGCCTGGTGAGCTGGTTTTTGCATGCCGTAGCGGATTACGGCTTCAATCCCTGGAAGACGGTGCTGCTCAGCGTCGCCACCATCGTGGTGTTTGCGGCGCTCTATTGGGGAGGAACAGCCATATGTGGCGACCCCAACCTGCGCATGGGCAGCACGGCGTGCGACGGTCAGCCGCTGTTCATCGCAGTGCAGCTGAGCAATGTCGACGTGAGCGCGCCGGGTGGCTATCCCCGCTTCGACCCCCTTGCTTATTCCCTTGGCGCCTTTGTGCCGTTGTTCGACTTGGGAACCGAGCCTTATTGGCGCGCCAACGCTGGCGCAGGTGAATGGTTCTCTGTGCCCGTCTGGCTGGGACCGCCTGCGCAGAACGGTCGCTGGTCGTTCTCGCTGACATGGTCATGGGGCATGACCGTCTACTGGCTTTTTGTGCTCGAACGCTTCGTCGGGGCGATCCTGCTCGCCATCGCCGTCACCGGCTTTACCGGCCTGCTGACCCGCGACGAGCGTTGATTTCCGTCTGCGCGCTAGAATCGGCTAAGGCTGAACCGTTGTCGGGCTCACCAAGGTGGAGGTGTGCCTTCCGATCCGGACGTGAATGGACCACATGACGAACGCCGCCCTCCAGCTAAAGCTTCCGGACCCTGCCATGCTGCGTTTCGCCGGCCATAATTTCGAGCCACTGCCCTCAGGTGCCCTCTATTGGCGTGCCCGCGAGACGCTGCTGGTGGCCGATCTGCATTTTGAGAAAATGGCCAGTTTTGCCCGGCGCGGGCAGATGCTGCCGCCCTATGATACGGCCATGACGCTGACCCGGCTTGAAACCGATCTGCGCCGTTCAGGTGCCACGCGGCTCATTGCCCTGGGCGACAGTTTTCACCGCGCCGATTCTGCCGCGCTGCTGACCCCGGCCGACCGCATGCGGCTCGATGCCATCACCGAGGCGGTCGAGTGCATCTGGCTGACCGGCAATCATGATCCGCTGCCCAGCGGGCTGGCGGGCACGAGCCTTGTCGAGCTGACGCTGGATGGCCTGACGCTGACCCACGAACCCCGGCGCGGCGTGCAGGGGCTGGTGGCGGGGCATCTGCATCCGGCGGCGCATATCCGCATCGAGGGGCGATCGACGCGGCGACCGTGCTTTGTGCATGACAACAGGCTGATGATCCTGCCGGCCTATGGCGCCTCGACGGGGTCGATCAATATCCTGTCGACACCCTTTGACGGGCTGTTTCACCTGCCCAGTCTTGAGGTGACCATGCTGGGGGCCGAGCGGACCTATCCGGTGAGCCCCAAGCGGCTGGTGCGGCAATAGTCAGCGGCGGAAGACGACGCCGCCAAGCCAGCCGGTGAACAGGGCCAGGATGACGCAGATCAGGCCATAGAGGAGCGGCTGCTGTACGGCCGAGAGGGCCAGGAAGCGTTCAAAGCCGATCTTGCGGACCGAAAAGCCCTCGGACTTGCGCGCGATGATCTCGCCGTTCTTGAACACATAGGTCTGGGCCAGATAGGCACCGGGCGGGGCGTTGCTGGGCAGGGTCAGCCGCGCGGAATAGAAATTGTCCGAGAGGAAATTGACGCCGTTTTCCTGCACGCCGAAGAGGCCTTGCTCGGTCATCAGGCGCACGAGTTCGCGACCGAAGACGGCGGTCTTCCACCAGTCGGTGTCATTGGCGGTCAGCGTGTGGGATTCGGGCAGGATGGCATTGGTGGTGAGGGTGGTGATGTCGCTGATGTCGGTCAGGCGGGCACTCGAGAGCACGTGGAAATAGCTCGGAAAATCCTTGAACTGGACCTGTTCGGTATTGAGCCAGACACCGAAATTGTGGGTCTTTTCGCGGGCGACGCGCACCTGGGTGGGCCCGACAATGGTGATGACGACCTGAAACGGGCCGGTGACGAATTTGTCGGGCGAGCCGGCATCGGGGGCGATGGAGCCAAAAAAGGTCATCCGCTCGCCATCAAAGCTCGAGGTGATCTCGACCGAGTCATTGGAAAGCTGGGAGACAAGCCGCTCGGCCTGCGCCGGCAGGACCAGAGCCAGCAGCACGGCGGCGATGGCGCAGAACCGCCTCATTGCCGGATCCCCTGCACAGCCATGGAGAAGACATCGGACGGGGTGAGCACCAGCGAGAGGCCAAACCGGATGGCCACGGCCAGCACCAGCAGCGCGAGCAGGCCACGCAGCTGCTCGCCGCGCAGATATTTGCCGGCCGAGGCGCCGAACTGGGCCCCCACGGTGCCACCCACCATCAGGCAGAAAGCGAGCATGATATCAACGCTCTGGCTCTGGACGGCATGCAGCATGGTGGTTGCGGCCATCATGGCCACCACCTGCGCCAGCGAAGTGCCAATGACCATGCTACCGGGCACGCGCAGCAGATAAACCAGCGCGGGCACCATGATAAAGCCGCCACCAATGCCCAGCAGCGAGCCGACAAAGCCGATGAACAGGCCAATGCCCAGCACGGGCAGCACGCTGATATAAAGGCGGGACTTCTTGAAGCGCACCCGCATGGGCAGGCCGTGGATCCAGTTGTGCTGATTGGGCAGGCGCTCGCGCACCACAATGCCCTTGCGGGCCTTGAGCAGGGAGCGGGTGGATTCGACCAGCATCAGCACACCGACGGACCCCAGCAGCACCAGGAAGCCCACCGAAATGACCAGATCGAGCTGGCCGGCATCGCGCAGCATGGCAAAGACCGCCACGCCGCCCACGGCGCCCAGAATGCCCGAGAGCACCAGATACATGGCCAGATGCAGGTCTATGCCGCCGCGCCGATAGTGGCTGAGCGCGCCCGAGGTGGAGGCGGCGACGACCTGGCCGGTGACCGAGGCGACGGCGACAGACGCCGGTACGCCCGAAAAAATCAGCAAAGGGGTGAGCAGGAAGCCGCCACCGACGCCAAACAAACCCGACAGAAAGCCGACTGCCCCTCCGATTCCCACGAGAAAAAAGAGGTTCACGGAAAGCTCAGCGATCGGCAGATAGATCTGCAAGACCAGAAATCCGTTCGAAAAACGACATTGGGCGCCACCCTATAGCAGCGACCGTCAACAAGTGGTCAAAGGCCCCCGCCTTTTGGGGAGGGGACCAATGCTCGTTCGGGCTTAGGCCTGCACCAATGGGGTGTCAAACCAAGATTATATGTCAGACCGATCTGACCGTGGTCAGACGATCTGACGGTGGTCAGACGGGCTGGCTGCCCAGCACGGCGAGCAGGCGCGGATTGATCTTGCCGGTCTCGCTCATGCCCGTGCCACGCTCGAAGGCGCGCACGGCCTCGGCTGTCTTGGGGCCGGCGACGCCATCGGGGGTGCCGATATCAAAGCCGAGCTTGGACAGCACCTGCTGCACCTTGGCGATGGTTTCGCGCTGGGTGATCGGATCGCCCGGGGAGAACTCGCTGGACCAGGTGCCGATGGGCGCGAAATTGGCCGCGAGATCGATGGATTCGGCCTTCCAGGCGGCCACTTCGGCGCCGACGCGGCTGACGGCCTCGGCACTGAGCGATTTGGCGATATCGTCGCGCGCCTTGGTGGCATCGACGTCGCCCGAGCGGGCGGCCAGCGAGAACCATTTATAGGACTGCTCGAAATCCTGCGTGACGCCCAGACCGCGCGCATAAAGCATGCCCAGGTTGAACTGGCTATCGGTCATGCCGCGGGCGGCGGCACGATTGAACCATTCGGCGGCTGTTTCGAAAGCCTGTTCGCCGAGCTGACCGCCGGCATAGAGCGCGGCCAGATTGTGCATGGCCATGCGATTGCCCGCGTCGGCAGCGCGCTGATACCAGAGCTTGGCGACCTCGAGGTCCTTGGTGACGCCCGTGCCGGTTTCATAGAGATTGCCGAGGCGATATTGCGCGGGCACAAAACCCTGTGCCGCAGCGCGTTCATACCAGACGGCGGCCTCGGCATAATCCTGCTTGACGGCGCGGCCCTCGGCGAAGATTGCCGCGATCTCGAACTGGGCGCGGGCATCGCCATCGGCGGCGGCCTGGCGCATCGGCTCGGGGCCCACGGCCTCATCTGGCATGTCGAAGTTCACGGGCGCGGTCGCAACATTATCGGGAATGCTGCCGGTGGTGGCGGGAGCGGCGTCGATGGTCAGTTCATCGCCACGCGTCATGCCAAGGCTTGGCGCGCTGCTGGCCATCAGCGAGGGCGGCATGGCCGTGGTCG